>JAQFVO010000389.1 GCA_027942505.1 Endozoicomonas sp.
TATGGGTATAATTCTGTGGATAAGATGTGCGTGACCTGTATAACTCCTGTGCCTTGCGTTGAATAACTGGTTGATCACGCCAGTTCTCTTACCCACAGTTATCCATTGCCGAACAGACAGAATTGGCTGATTGAGGAAGGATGAATTATGCCGCAGGCATTCAGCTTATTTCTCCGTGATCAACAGGCGTCAAACGACGCACAAATATTCATGACGATGGTTTGTCACCCTCTGTCATGAAAGCTTTAGCCACGGAGCCACAGAGGAAAAGCTTTTTTTCTTCTTTGTGTGGCAATTTTCTTTCACGGCAAGAGCACGAAAAGAAAATGTCTTCTTCGTGCTCTTAGTGTCTTTCCTGGTTCCGTCTTTCGCGTATCGAAGCAGGGAGTGGCGTGTGAGTTATGCCTTGGAGCTATCCCGACGCAACAGCTTTTTAAACTGCTCTGACAGGTCGGTCTGGCTCTCGGTCTCGGTCATGTCAACGACCGGGGCGTCAAAGTCTTTGATCAGAGTGATATTGCCCGGTGTGATACCGACTAGTAGGTCTTTACCCCCAACCCGAACCAGTGACAGGCGGGCCTGATTGGTTACCGCTTTGTTGGCCAGAATCTCGATATCTTTGCCACCGGTGGTTTGCAGTCGGGGATTAAAGTACTTAACCAGCCAGGCCAGGATAAAGATCAGGGCAACAACCATGACCATGGGCAGCATCACCTGGGCAAAGTCCAGCTCTGGAGGGGGCGTCTCTGGCTCAATTACCGTTTCAGCCACGGTCTGTGCCAGCAGGGAGGTAGGGAAAAGCAGCAGGGCTGCCAGGTAGTTTACTGTGGCAGTGAGACTGCGCTTGCCACGGTCGGCGCGGCGTTTCAGTATTATTTTCATGCTAATGACTATAAGGGGGGGCAGGGCTGAAGTGCAAGTCTCTTGTTTGTTTCACCTGCTTTTGTTTAAGCGGTAGTGAAAAGTATCTTCTTTCCTGTCCATAAGTAGCTAACCATATGGAATCACATATTTCTGACTCCTTGTTCAGGCACTGGGCTTCGTTACAACTCCGGTCACATAGCTACGGCTATGCTCCCTCCGTTG
>JAQFVO010000401.1 GCA_027942505.1 Endozoicomonas sp.
TTTATACACATCCGTACCTGGCCATGCTCAGCATCCTCACCATGACAGGAGTACAGTCGCTGGACCTTTGCATCAACGGTGATTCTCCGCTGATCCCGAGAATAATCCGGCGGCTGAAGCTTCTGTCCCGCAGTAGCCCGCCCCCGGTGAATTTCACCTCCTTCGAGCAGGTGATGGCGTTCATGATCACCCACGGTGGTAACGATGTCGTCAGTACCGGGTTCCCCCATAATCTTTCCCCATACCTTTCAGAGCAAGATCAACGAGAGCTCTTACAGTACTTGAGCCAACTGGTTGGAACTGATGAATTTCGCGATGCTGGTAATGCACAGTCAGCGGTTGTCTTACGCATCATAGAGCTGCTCACCCATGCGCTGAGCCATCCGCAGCACCGGGAGCCTACGTTAATGCGACTCCATGACAGCATCAGCGGCTGTAATGATCACGCTCTGCTGACATTGAGTGAACTCGAGGCAAGTTTCACCATAGATCAAATCGAACAGCGCGTTGCCATGCAAGAAATTGACGAGGAGGATCTACGCCAGATCGCCGCCCAAATGTTCTTTTTTGCAGAGGTCCACAATTTCGCCATTGATTTTCACCGCAAACAGCCACTGCCACCCGACGGTGGCGATATCGAAGTGGAAAATGCCTTTCACATTCTGTTGCGATCATCGCCCCGCCACCCACTGCCCACATCAATCCGGCGGATGGGTGATGTGACGAAAAAGTCCATGCCACTGATTACTCAGCAGCATGTAGAAGAGCTCAAGACCTATCTGGATCATAAATACGCGATACAGTTTCAGCCGTTTCTGGAAGATTGGGGGCCGTGGATAAAATACCAGCGCAGTTTATCGGTGCCGCCCTACGAAGCCATGACGGCTGTACCGGTGGACGATGAAGAACCCCCAGTCTGTATCATCTCGCTGGCACTGGCAGATAGTCCTGTTTTGCTGAATGGCTATTTTTACGACTATGTTAATCTGCGGAAGTGGTTCATTAATGAAGGTACGGACCCAATAACAGTCAAGAAGATGGCCTGGCATCAGGTGCGCAGGGCAGCCATACCCGACAGTAGCACCTGAGCGCAAATGAAACCTGTTTTGCCAGAATCCGATGTTATGGAACTGTCCTGAAATAATTTCCACATTTCAGGAC
>JAQFVO010000415.1 GCA_027942505.1 Endozoicomonas sp.
GATTTTGGGTGGAATGTATTCGTGAGCCATTGCTATCCCTTATCGTGTTTGGATGCACCTTCGATTTGACGCCACAAGGGCATCAGCGAGCACCGTTAAAATTTGTCTTACATCAGGTGCGATCAGGCACACCTAAGATATCAGGGCAAAAATTCCAAATAAAAGTCCCGTAATCGCTTTTAGCCAGACCTTTTGGTTATAGAAATTTTTGCAAAATATAAATAAAAATCCATGATTAGCGTGAGTCAGGTTCAGACGACATCCAACGAACGGCCAATCAATACCAAAGAACCCGGCACTCACACGTCATAGGTCACTCAATAGACCGATAAAAACCCCTTCAGCTCAGAGGCAGATCAATCCCCACCTTCGCGTGGATGATTCTTTAATATCTACCCTGAGAGCGACAGACAAGCTGGGGCAGATGATAGCTCTGCTTTTTTTGCATCAGCTGCCGACTCTCCTTTTTCCTTTGCCACTTCTTCAGTGAAGCCTTGTCTTATGGCTTTTCGACGGGCCTCAAACCTTGCACTTCTTATGGCTATTGTCGCCTTGCCTTTGTCAGATGCGGCGTACTTGGCTCGACTTTTGGCTCTGGCCATCTTGCCTTTTTCGGATGCAGCGTATCTGGCCATAATTCTGGCCCGACTCACCTTGCCTTTGTCCGATGCTAAGTATCTGGCTCTGGCCGGACTCACCTTGCTTTTATCCGATGCTGAGTATCTGGCTTTATCAGATGAGGCGTATTGATCTTGCCTCGTATTACCCATTTTCAAAAAGCAAGCCTCTTCAGGCGCCAGTGGCACAGGTTCAACGGCAGCGAAAGATTCAGTTACTTTGCAGCGAACCGTTTCTGCTTGAGCTTGTTGCTGCATTTCTGTACCCAACGGCCAAAGCAACGCCAATTCACTTTCAGTGGTAAGTAAATGAGAAATCGAAAACTCATCGAGTGAGTGCGAGGGGCTGGGTGTGGACTCGTTTATTACTGGCTGATCTAAATATTCAGATTCGGTTGGACTATGCATCTGCACAGAATGCCCAGCCCTGTGTGAACCTTTAGCCACGGCAAGTGGTAAGGGGGAGTCTTGCGCTTCCCGTGAATAGGATAAATCAAGAACGAAGTTTGGATCTAAGGAAAAAATACCCATCAAATCATTGAACATCGGACTCAAGTGACCACTCAGAATTTATCAGCTCATTTTGTAGCCGACTTTCAACCGCTCAGCAAATCCAAGGGTGAAAATCTCAAAGCCGCCATTTTAGCTGTCAAAAGCCCTGCAGCCGGCCTTGGACACCTCTATCTTATTAAAGTTCCGCTCGTTCAACACCCATCCAATATCTGTGGCAACAAGGCATAAGTTCTTGCTGACGTTCTAATAACGGCATTAATCTCGCAGTAAAGTCAGCACCTCACCGAAGACAAACACGTCGACAGTCGCATAAAAGGCCGAAGAAAAAGCACACCCAGCCTATTTTTTGTCGGACATGGACATTGCCTTATTCGAGAAGGGCCTTGCTATCGAAGAAATGATGCTGAGTACTGGCCATCCTGCCTGGAATCTCTTCAGTGCTACATTGAACTAAAAACCCAAGATGTGGTTGAAAGACTCCGGTGGATAAGCTAGTATCCTCATCCGTTAAGCACCCGTGGCGCAGCCGGATAGCGCGTTTGCCTCCGGAGCAAAAGGTCGCAGGTTCGAATCCTGCCGGGTGCGCCATGTTACGCTGGCCGCTCTCCTTTCGCGATACCTTATCCATACAAGCCGCCAACTGCTCAGTTCCAACCATTCAATTTCGGCCTGTAATGCCTTGCTGGCAGGCCTGCACGTCACAAGAAGACAGTAGTGATCACTCATTACACACGAGCATTTTCCAGAGTTTCCGGATTGCAGCTTGCCGAATGGCTTGGCTCATGCACAACGATGCCAAGTCCTGCTTTGTGCATTAATGAAAATCTATGGTCCTGCCTCAGGCTCTGTCTCAGTACAACCTGGTTGCACACTATTCTCTCAGTAGTTCCCGCTCGATTGATTGTGGTCAGGAATCACGCACATCAAGAGCATTGAACCTTTGGAAATCGCAGACTTTTCTGTACACAAAGCATCTGCATATACTTTCACCAACTAACTCTAGGGCGAGTAAAGGCTGGGCTGGATGCTAGCGTTTTAATCCGATAAAAACGGTGGCTTGAGGCTAAGCGTTAACATGGTGTATTCGTATCAATCGTTTTTCTTCGAAGATTCCCTGCAAAAGTGGAGGAAAACAGCTAAATCTTTCGCCGTGTACAACTTACCGGCAGTGGGGGGATTTGATCTTTACTTCAGCTGCCTGGTAGTAAATGTTTTCAAACCAATCCAGCGCCTTTTGGAAAGCCTGTTCACCATGCTGGGCACAACTGAAGCGTCGTGTTTGAACTGTGCCGGCCACCCGATTCTTTGTCTTTGCGCAAAAACTCACCTGCCAGCCGGTTTGACCATCTTTGAGTGTGTATTTCTCGATTCCTGTCATATTGGTACTGTCTCTTTTTGTGGTCATGACGATCAGATGGAGCTGTTGTCGCCAAAATATTCTGATTCCTGATGGTGGGCGATTATTTACCAAAGGCATTCTGCAAACATTGATAATTATCAATACTTACCATTATCCCAAAAGACTGAACAGCGCCAATTTCATTTCCAGTCCGTCAGTGGGCCTGTCCAAAATTCATCACTGTCATTTTTTGCCCTGCATCACGCCCATGATGGTGGCTGAGGAAGAGCTTAAGGTTCTGCACAGACGGGTGAAGCGGCGCTGAGATGTTCGCAACCCGTTACACATTTTGAAGAAAACTGTCTGTTAGTGGCGACTTCCCACCATTATCTGCCAACAGAACAACCTTTTGGCATCAGTCCAAAACTGCACCAACCACACGAAGGACCGTATAAACCGCTATCTCGGTCAAAGCGATTGATCTATAATCCGAGACATAAAAATGATGGCAACGACTGAATCGGTGGGTCTGAAGCTGTTGTATCGAGACGCTGAAGCGCTTCACTTATTCAATATTGCTTGTGCAACGCTGGTAGCGTGCACTGATCAAGAGAACAAGCGAGGGGGGTTTGTATGCGTGTTTTGATCCTATTCTTTGGGGGGCTATTTACATCACTGGTGTATGCCGTGGCAGCCTCCGGGCTTGATCCAACGACTCGTGGTGAGATCAGTGAGCGCATTGCGCCCATTGGGTCTGTTTGCCTGGCTGGTGAAGAGTGCGCCAGTGCGGCTGGAGCTGTAGTCAGTACCAGCAGCGGCCCGAGATCGGGGGATGCCATTTATGGGCAGTACTGTGTGGCCTGTCACTCTGCGGGCCTTCTGGGTGCACCAATGAAAGACGACAGCGATGCCTGGCTGGCCGCAGAAAAGAGAGCGGGTGGTTTCAGCAACTTGTTGGCCAATGCCATTGGCGGCATACGCAGCATGCCTGCCAAGGGCACCTGTACGGACTGTTCTGATGAGGAGATCAGCATCAGCATCCAGTACATGAGTGGTCTTAAGCCCTGATATCAAGCAAAGGTCAGTTGCTGGCAGTTTCTGCCAGCGGGCTGATAAATCCTTCCGGCTTCACGGCCAGGATTGAGCAGTAGATGCTGTTCAGAAGCGTTTCTGCCGTGTTGCCTACAAAAATGCCTTCCTTGTTACGCCCCAGGGTTCCCATAACGATCATATCCACGTTCAACTCACTAACCAGCTGCTGGATCTCGGTAGCAGGGTTACCCTTCAGCAGGTGAGTCGATATGGACAACTGCTCATCGCTCTCTTTGATGCCCACTTCCTGCATAACCTCCTGTAACTTGTTGTGGTAGCGCCGCTGGGTAATTTCCTGAAGTTCATAGAGCTCTTCATCTGACAGAGTTTTCAGTGAACGTCGAGCCAGGGGGACATTCCAGACTGAAACCAGGTGTAACTCAGCCTGTTCTTGAATGGCCAGGTAAATTCCGTACTGCAACAGAGTCCGATTGAGGTCGTGAGCGTTAGAATCAGGGTCCCCGACATCCATTGCCACCATGATTTTGCCGTGGAAGCTCGGTTGCTGGTCGCGGTCTGTCATCATCAGAATGGGTACAGGGCATTTTCTCAGCAGAGCCAGGTCATTGCCGACTAACTGCCTGCCTGTCAACGTTCCACTGGCGTCAGCCAGTTTAATCACCAGGTCGATGTGGTGCTCTTTGGTCACCTGATAGACAGCTTGGCGAGGCCGACCCGCGACAATCAGGGTTTTCGCATCAATGCCCTGCTCCCAGGCCAGGGCTTTGAGGCGCTTCAGTTCATCCTCCAACTGTTGTCGAAGATGGTCTTCAAGCTTTTTTTCCAGGGGGATAAACTGCAAGTAGTGCAGAGTTTCCAGGCTCTGGTCAAACATGGCAATCAACAATGTGGCCCGATTGTCCCGCGCCAGTCGAAAGGCTTGGTGCAGCTCCAGATCGGACGAGTGTTGCCGGGTGACAGCCAGAAGAATTGAACGAAAAGCGTGCATTGATGTTATCTCAAACCTGAAAACGACCCTAATGAGTATCGCAGGATTTAACCGCTCTGCCCGAGATAATCATTAACAACCGGTCACACTTGTAGAAAAACTCACCTGCTTTATAATCTCGCTCCCATTTATTACCTAAACCATTCAAGGTTCACGCCATGGTTATGCAATTGATTACCAGAACGTTCGCCCTAACCGCACTGCTCTGTGCAGGCCAGGCCATGGCTGCGGAAGACAGAGCGGAACAGCTCTTCTTCTATAACTGGAGTGATTATATCGCTGAAGACACGGTGAAAAACTTTAGCGAAAAAACCGGTATCGAGGTTGTCTACGACGTATACGACAGCAATGAAGTGCTTGAGGGTAAACTGCTTTCCGGGCGCAGCGGCTTCGACCTGGTCTCTCCTTCCCACGACTTTTACAAGACACAAATTCGCGCCGGCGTCTATGAGCCTCTCGACAAGTCAAAGTTGCCCAACCTGAAAAATCTTGATCCGGTGATCATGAAGGCGATTTCGGACAACTTCGATGCCGACAATACCTACGGCATCCCCTACCTCTGGGGAACCACCGGCATCGGCTACAACAAGGCTGCGGTTGAAAAGGCGCTTGGTAAAGACGCACCAGTGGACAGCTGGGCTCTGATTCTTGAGCCAGAAAACATGAAAAAACTGCAAAGCTGCGGCGTTGCCTTTCTTGACGCACCCAGCGAGGTGCTCCCTTCCGTGATGGCGTACCTAGGTATTCCCGGTGATAGCCTGAAGCAGAAAGATTACCAGAGAGCTGTTGAGCGCATGAAGGAAATTGCGCCCTACATCCAGTATTACCACTCCTCCCGCTCACTGTCTGACTTGGCCAATGGCGATATCTGCGTGGCGCTTGGCTGGTCCGGAGACATGATGATGGCACGAGACCGTGCCAGAGAGGCCGGTAATGGTATTGATATCCGCTACGTGGTGCCCAAAGAGGGAGCGGCCATGTGGTTTGATATGCTGGGCATTCCCAAAGATGCCCCGCACAAAGATGCCGCCCACAAAATGCTCAACTACTTGATGGAGCCCGAGGTGATGGCAGATATTACTAACTACGTCACCTACACGAATCCCGTGCCGGCATCCAAAGCGTTTGTTAACCCTGAGATCGCTCAGGACCCGGGCGTTTTCCCAACGCCAGAAACCATGGAAAAGCTGTTTGTTTTCAAGGAGCTGCCCAGCAGGCTCAAGCGCTATGTGACTCGTGAGTGGTCGCGAATCAAGTCCGGTAACTGATGCCCGGTTAACCGTTGCCAACACTGGCTTGGCAACGGTCAGCCATATCGATTTACTGCACCCGTATAAAAACTGCTTTCCATTGTCCGATACTTCATACTTTACAGGACACCTTAAATTTCACTCGGCCAAGCCATGGATAGCAGAATTAGCGATCTCAGTTTTCTGATCTTGGAAGACAACCTTTTTCAACGCACGGTTGCCAGGCAGACTGTCTCCAGTTTTAACGTTGACAGCATTATCAACGCACAAAACAGTGAAGAGGCGCTGCAGGTCCTTAGAGACAGTGGTTCCGTAGATATTGTTATTTGCGATCTGGACATCCCCGGCATCGATGGCATCCGGTTTATCCGCTGCCTGGCCGAGCAGCGGCTGGCCAGAGCGGTGATCATCCTGAGTGATATGGAGGCCATGCTGATCCGTACCGTTCAGGACATGGCCCGGGCCGATGGCCTGCAGGTGCTCGGCCACATCCCCAAACCCATGAACCGGTCCCGACTCAGAGAACTGCTGGAGCACTTCTTTGCCAACCTCGATAACCCTCAGCCCTCCACTACCAGCGAACGAATTTTCACCGAGGCAGAACTGGAACAAGCCATTAATGAGAAACAGTTTGTCCTTTACTATCAGCCCAAGGTTTTGCTGAAAAGTGGACGGATGATTTCAGTTGAAGCATTAAGTCGCTGGCACCACCCTGAAGCCGGTCTGGTTATGCCAATCCATTTTATCCCGACCATGGAAAGCTCCGGCCTGATTGCGCCGATGACGGATGCAATAATCGATCAGGCCCTGGAACAAATTCAACAGTGGCAGAAACAGGGCAGAAATATCTCCGTAGGCATTAATCTTTCCCCTGCCGTTTTAAGCGATACCGACCTGCCCGACAGACTGGTGGAAAAAACCCGGGCACGTAATATCCCTGCGCAGTTATTGAACCTGGAGATCACTGAAAGCAGCCTGATCCAAAATGCGGCACTCTCCCTGGAAACCCTTGCCCGACTCAAACTGTACGGCTTTGCCCTGGCCATCGATGACTTTGGTACCGGCTACTCAAGTATGCAGCAATTGAACCGGATTCCATTTAGTGAACTGAAAATTGACCGCTCATTCGTCGCCAATGCGTGCCATGACAGAACTCACCGCGCCATTGTCGAAGCCAATATCAGCCTGGCCCACAACCTGAATATGCAGACCGTTGCCGAGGGTGTGGAAACACTCGAGGACTGGCAACTGCTGCACGATCTGAACTGTGACCAGGCCCAGGGGTTTTTCATCGCCAAGGCTCTGCCTGCACAGGAGCTTGGCGACTGGGAACAGAGTTGGCTGGCTAGACAACCGATCACGACGCCCAAGCCGACCATCTAACCTGCCTTGCAGCTCGCCATTTCAAAGCCCTTTTTCATTGACTTGCTTCAGTACGCAAGCGGTGTCAATAAGGCAAAATCAGGACCAGAAACAGTATGCAACTGTTTTTTTATTTTACAGGTCCAATGTCGTTTATGTCGCATATAATAAAATTATTACTTATCAGCACCTGCTTTTTTGCCATTTTTATGCTGCCCGGTGACTTTATTCCCATTGCCAATATCACTCAGGAGCAGCAACGGGTTCTGGCCGTTTTTCTGATGGCGACTATGCTCTGGGTCTCCGAAGCGGTACCTGCCTACGCCACCTCACTGCTTATTCTTGGCCTACTGTCCATAACCGTCTCAGACACCAGTCCGTTCTTTCTCAGGGAAGGGCTCAACCCAGAGACAATGCTCAGCTACCGGGACATTCTCAGCAGCCTCGCAGCACCAGTAGTCGTACTGTTTCTGGGCGGTTTTTTCATCGCCATTGCTGCAACCAAGTACAAACTGGATATCAACCTGGCCCGGGTGCTGCTAAAACCTGTTGGCAGCGCTTACCACAAAGTGATGCTCGGGCTGATGGCGATTACCGCCTTTTTCTCCATGTTCATGAGCAATACCGCCACCACAGCCATGATGCTGACTCTGCTCACGCCACTGCTGGCTCACGTCGACAACAAAGATAATGGTGTCAAAGCCATGATTCTTGCTGTACCCATTGCCGCGAATATCGGTGGTATCGGCACCCCGATCGGAACGCCGCCGAATGCCATTGCCTTTCGTTATCTGACCGGTGAGTACGCCATCACCTTTGGTCAATGGATGCTGTTTGCCATCCCCATGGCCGTGGCGCTGGTACTTTTAGCATGGGTAATACTGCGAAAACTCTACCCGGGCAACATCAAGGAGCTGGCCGTGAAAATCGACAGCAGCTTTGAGCGCTCACCGAAAGCCTATCTGGTCTATGCCACCACAGCGGCAACGGTTCTTTTGTGGACCACCTCCAACTTACATGGAGTTAACTCCTACACCGTCGCTTTGTTGCCTGTCATTGTTTTCTCGCTCTCAGGCATTATCACTACAAACGACATTAGGCAAATAAATTGGGACGTTCTCTGGCTGATTGCCGGGGGTATTGCCCTTGGTTACGCCCTGGAAAAAAGTGGCCTTGCCCGAGCCGTGGTTGAAACCATTCCCTTTGATGCCATGGGAACCTTTACCGTGCTGTTCCTGATGGCCGTAGTGTCTATGGTGATGGCAACCTTTATGTCAAATACGGCGACTGCCAACCTGTTGATGCCTATTGCCGTTTCCGTGGCCACAGTACTGTCCGGACTGGAAAACTACGGTGGGATCAGCCTGATGGTCATTTGCGTCGCCCTGTCTGCCTCCATGGGTATGGCACTACCTATCAGTACGCCACCCAATGCGCTTGCTCATGCCACGGGTATGGTTAACAGTCGGGATTTCATCAAGACCGGCAAGTTTATCAGTACCATTGGTGTGGTTATAATCTTCTCGGTGATCACCCTGCTGGGTACGCTTGGCTACTTCTAAAGCCTTGGTGAAAAGGCGGAAACCCCAATCGGGGTTTCCGTTTTAAACGACAGAAAAATAGCTTAGAAAAAGCCCATTGAGGTCATCAGTAACAATACAGCAAAGATCAGCAGTACACCGAGCGGGCTTAATATCCGGGCAGTCCTGATAAAGTCTTTGGTATCAACCAGGCCGGTGGCGTGAGCCAGGGCATTGGGCGGTGTACTGATAGGCAGACCCATTCCGAGGGAAGAAGCCAGCGCCACTGCGGTACCGATAACAACCAACCCACCCACATCCTCAATACTGGCTACCGAAGTCGACATCGAGATGGCGATCGGCATCAGCAAGTTGGCCGTGGCGGTATGAGACATAAATGTCGCCATCACCATAGACAGAACACTGATTCCCAGGATAACAGTCACAGCCCCAAACTGCTCAAATGGCACCATGCTGACAATCAGACTGGCCAGACCAGACGTGGCCAGTGCCGTACCAATGGCAATACCCCCAGCCAATAGCCAGAGCACATCCCAGCTGATCAGCTTCAAGTCATTCTTATCGACAATACCGCACAAACTGAATATCGCCACTGGAATAATGGCAACCGCATAGGCGTTAATGCCGTGCACACCAGAGAACATCCACAGCAGGATAGTCAGCGCCATGACGCCATAAACAATATACGGCTTCAGCCCTTTTTCAAAACGACCGTCGATCTGAACATCCAGATCTCCTCCTTTGGATGGATACATCTTTTGCAGTAACCACCAACTAAAAGCGATCATAATAACCGTGATCGGCACCGCAAAAAGCATCCAGCCACCGAAAGAGAGTGCGTGCTCCCCAACAAAGTAGCGAAAAGCAATGGCATTAGGTGGTGTGCCGATGGGTGTGCCCATTCCGCCCAGGTTAGCCGCAATGGGGATACTCAGCACCATTGCCCGACAACCGGGATCTTCCTTGTCCATCCTGGCGACCAGCGGTGTCATGATTGTCAGCATCATAACGCTGGTTGCCGTGTTGCTCATGAACATGGAAAAAACAGCCGTAATGATCATCACCCCCAACATGACGATTTCGTATTTTTGCCCAAACGGCTTCAACAAAACCCGTGCCAGGTTAATGTCCACCTTATATTTGGCACAGGCCAGGGCGATAAAAAATCCCCCAAGGAATAGCACAATCACCGGTGAGGCCAGACTGTTGAAAATCGTTGTGTAATTCAACATATCTTCACCCAGAGCCGCTCTCAGGGGAAAAGGTGCACTATTTGACGCCGTTAGCACCAGCAGCGCAATGATCAGAAGAGATGTGGCAAACGCTGGTACCGCATCGCTGACCCAAAGCAGAGTGGCCAAAATAAATATGGCCATCACACGCTGTTGCAATACTGTAAAAACGCCCTCAGGAAAAAACTGCTCCGGAAAACAAAACAGCCCCAGGAAAATAAGCGTAATGGGGATAACTTTTTTAAGCGGGTTCATTGGGGTATACCGTACAAAATACGAGAAAACTAGACGCCATTATCTAAATACTGGAATGCGGCCTGATCGTTAAAAACTAACATTGTCGTTCTTCTACCGACCGCCCCTACAGGTAGCCCGGCAACCAATTTAAGACGAGGCATACCGTATTACGGATTAGTCTTACACAATCTGATTTCCATCTTCCCTGCCCCAGATCATAAAGGCGTTCATTTTTTTATTGCCCACCTAAAGTAGCTCTTTGCACAGCACCTGCTGCCTGTTCACGTTTGTTATTACTAATTAGTTTTTGTTTGTTCATTATTTTTTCCGTGCCGGACATTAATTTCACAGACTTGCATGCCATTACCGGACCATAACGAAAAAACCCCTGACTGAACCAACAGTCAGGGGTTTATCTGGTTGTCTGAAGATGACCTACTCTCGCATGGGGAGACCCCACACTACCATCGGCGATAAGTCATTTCACTGCTGAGTTCGGGATGGGATCAGGTGGTTCTAAC
>JAQFVO010000421.1 GCA_027942505.1 Endozoicomonas sp.
ACGATGATATCAACAACCGGGAATGCCTGTGCTTTGAGCATTAGCTCACCCACAACCCCGGACAGGCCTGATTTACACAAATCCCGGGAATTAACTGCGCAAAAAACCTGTACATCAACACAGTTTTCCGAAAAGCTGAATCCTGCTGAAATTGCTACCATTGCCAAAACCAACACCTACATCCAAGGCATGAAGGAAGTAACCGATTTTCAGCGAGTGGGGTATGAATCGCAGTGCAATGGCATTGCCATAGTGAAAAATACTCGAACCATTAAGCCCACACTCTGCCCTGATAAACTGTACTGGTACTACCCTGGCAGTGATAAAACCCAGACTTATTTTGACGAGCTGCCAAATGAAGATCTACTGAAAGGTCAGATTCTGGCCAGAACAGAACAGACCGCAGCCGGAGCCCCACTGATTGCCTTGACAGTAGATCTGATGAGGTTCTCTCATCTTGAGCATATTTATTGTCCTGAGCTGATCACTGCACCACTAACCCGGCAGGAGTTTGCACAATTAAATATTCAGACCTCGCTGGATCACTTCCGGCACGTATTCATCAACCATCTCACCCAGCCAAAGGCGTACCCCTTAAGCGAAGTTATTGCAACCTGTAACAGCACCAGGCCGCCAGATGCCATGGCGTTAATTATTGAAGACCAGGTACCACAGAACCCCTTTAGTGATCATCCGGTCGGTCGACCAATGGACTACTCATTTTACTCTGACCCTTTAGCAGCAACATTCTGGTGGACACAAGCCAATATCACCATCCCCTTTAAAAACATAAAAAAACTGCACCATGTTATGAATCAGGAGGGCAAACTTAAAGTAACTATTGAGTCTATTTTGAATGACAGTGTGTTCAATAAGTATTTTGTCGAGCCTCTGCAAAAAAACCAGCTTACCGATGCCTGGCTGTGGCACTTTCTCTACCTTGCCGTGTCATTTGGCTCTCGTCTTGGGCCGGCGAATACAAAAGGCTCATGGGCAGAATTACCTAAATTCCGCCTCCTCAATTTAAGGTACTCACACCATCAGTTGATAATGGAAATAATGGATGACGAAGGGATTAATGTTCTGTCAGAAAAAATTCTGCATGATATCTTCAAAAAGGTTTTGTTCATTAACACTATTAGAAAAGCGGTAAACCATTACCACGCACAGAATTACCAGGAGGATGCCGAGCAAAATCCTGAGTTTCACCACTGGTTGCAGAACTACCTTAGTGACTTAACCAATCTGTGCGAACTGCGTAAAAAACACGGAAAATCAACCGTATTTAATACCATCAACAACAAGCCTTTTATTCTTGTTAACGGTTCACCGTATTACTTATCGTTCGAACTGTTAAACTCCTTCCGACACTTGCGTACTGGCTATTATTGCTCCGTTCTGCCCACATATACTAACGACAATGATGAGCCTTGCACCGTACTTGAAAGGCGCTACATTCCCAAAACATCCTACTCAGTGACTCAGGGGGAACACTACC
>JAQFVO010000423.1 GCA_027942505.1 Endozoicomonas sp.
TACACACAGGCTCTAAAGGTAGCCGCTAAGTACATCTCTAAAGTCTTACCCGACATCGAGGCATGGAACGACGCTAAGGCAAACGTTGAGGCAAACGTCGAGACAGCTAACCGTGTTCTCCGTGAAGCTACCGCAGCGGAAACTCTGATGGCACAGAAAGCTCAGGCTATTTCTCAGGCTCAGCTGTCTGTAGAAGCTATGAAGCTGTTGGTCAAGACTACGGACACTGACGCCGCCAAAGAACAGGCTGGTTATATGCTCCAAGCTGCTGAGGAGAAGCTCCAAGAGGTCTTAAAGATGACCGAGATCAACGCTAACTTCGTGGCTGGCCATTGATATGGCAGATATCAATAGCAAAGAGAGGCTTGAAGCCAACCGCCGAGAGGCCCAGAGGCTAGCTGAGGCTAGTGCTAGGTTTCTCGCTGAGATTGAAGAGAACCGGAAGAGACGCGCTGAGTTCAGTCAACGTATGAATGCTTGATCTCTGAACAGAATCCACTTTTGGTTTTTGATCAAAGTCCACTTTTGGTTTTTGATAGACAACACCAAGTAAAACACCGAGCCAACCCAAAGGCTCAACACCGATTAATACCTAATGATTATCTGTCAGTGGTCTCTGAGTTTCTATGCTGGTTTCTCCAAAGCATTAGGGGCATAGGGGCTATTGGGACAGAGACCACTAACAAATAGTGAGAAACCTAAATGAACAACATCGTTACCACTACCGCCACCTCTACTTCTGAACCTACTATGACCAGCGTTGCGCTGCTCGAAGTGATCAACTTCTACCGGAAGCAGGAAGGCAAGGGCTCTATGCGTCATAGTAACTTAATGGTCAAGATTGAAGATGAATTAGATGTGCTTGATTTACAGCAGATCTCTTACCTAGATACTCAGAACAGACAACAACCGTGCTACCTTCTCGACGAAGACGACTGCCGCCAGCTACTTATCCGTGAAAGCAAAGCGTGCCGTAAAGCAGTCGTTCAGAAGTTACGCCAAGCGCAGCCCGTAGCCATACCTCAGCGTTCCCTTGACGACACGCTAGAAGGCGCTACAAGGGCAGCTAAAAGCCTGCTCTCCCTTGTCGATGATCTGGGTCTCTCCGATGTGTCTAAGCAAGCATTAGCGGCTAATGTCCTATATGACTGCACTGGTAAAGAGTATCTACCCCTGCCTAAGATCGAACGTACATTGTATAGCTGCCAGCAATTAGCAGACGCCGCCGGTATATCACAGAAGAAAGCCGGAAGTATTACCAACAAGCTAGGCCTGAAGACAGACGAAAGGTATTCCGTAGCCATCCTCAATAAGGCTAAGTACTCTGACAAACAGGTAACGCAACACAAGTACACAGAGAAAGGCCGAGAGGTTTTCCTTAAGTACGTTAAGCAGAACTTGGAGGTAGCGTAATGTTCTATCAAGAAGAAAACACTGAACAGCAAGAGTTCAAGGTACTGGTTGGTGACGCCAGCAAAGTACAGAAGACCCTCAATCAATGGCGTCATGGTTTCCACATCAGGATTCTCGGTATGACCAACGATCACGGTACTTTAACGCTGGTCATTGGGAG
>JAQFVO010000432.1 GCA_027942505.1 Endozoicomonas sp.
ATATAATACGTGGGTATTCAAGATATTTGTTTGTTATCGAAACCAGTTCCATATACCGAGCCAGAGAAAATCCGTTGCGTGAACATCTTATAAACAATCTTTGGGTCATTCCGAATAAGATCCTGATTTATTATTATGTTGACAATTTTTTTCAGCCAAGAACATTTGGAATAAACAAACATGGATTAATCGGAACTTTTGATTCCTGCGGGAGCCGCAGTGAAGATTACAATTCCAGCAAGATAAGTCGTAATCCGGGGCTTCGTCTTGATAAGCCGGCAATCTTCAAAGCTGATGGGAATTCAATATGGTATTCCTAGGAAGCTGTCTGATACATATTCTTATCCTTGGTTGAAAAAATAGCTTCACTTGATCGGGCAAAAATATAGAGTTTTATGAGAGTTTAAGTACTGCACAAGAAATTAATCACGTTTGCAGGAGGAACTGGGGGCAGGTATTGCTTTATGTATAACAATTGTCGTTTATGATGATATGAAAAGATATTTGCTCGGTGAAACACCTGCTGCTCACTTTTCCCCTGCTTTGCATCTGGTACAAATTGACTATCCTAGCTAGGAGGCTGTCCGGGAATAGTGCTCGTAGCGAGGATTACGAGAAATTGAGGATAAAAATTTCTGCTGATGAGCGCAATAGCGAAGCTATTTGACGAATAAGCAGGAATTTTCAGATCAATTTATCCAACCGCATGGATGCAGGAACGGTTGCCGCGCAGGGCAGTCTCCTGGCCCACTTAATCGAGAGTCTCTTATGAAACCCTTACCGCTTGCTTCTCATTTACCGAACGTTAGTCGTCTTGCATTTGGCTGCATGGCCCTTGGCGGAGGCTGGAACAATAACCCTCTGTCTACGGAGGATGTGATTGATGCTCACGCGGCGATCGACGCTGCATTAGAGCAGGGGATTAACTTTTTTGATCATGCCGATATTTATACGATGGGTAAGGCTGAGCTGGTATTTGGCAAGGTGTTGGCTGAAAGACCCGAGCTAAAATCTGAGATTTATCTTCAATCTAAATGTGCCATACGATTTGAGGACGATAAGGGGCCTGGTCGATATGACCACTCCAGAGATTGGATCCTGAATTCAGTCAATGGCATCTTGACTCGTTTAGGCGTAGAGCGACTTGATGTTTTGTTGCTACATCGGCCTGATCCTCTCATGGATGCAGCAGAGGTTGCAGAGGCGATTGCGGTGCTGGAAGCGGATGGCAAAGTAAATTACTTTGGTGTCTCCAATATGCACCGTTATCAAATGGAATTATTGAATCATTATTTGGCTAAGCCTTTAATTGCTAATCAAGTGGAGATGAGTCTGGCCAAACATGGATTTTTGGATCAAGGTGTGACGGTCGGCATGGATGAGAGTGCCAATGTTGGTTTTGACACCGGTCTATTGGAATATTGCCAATTGCATAAGGTGCAGCTTCAGGCTTGGGGAAGCCTGGCTCAAGGCCAATATAGCGGCAGAGACTTAACTGATGCACGAGAGAGTGTGCGCCATACATCGCAACTGGTCGCGGATTTAGCAGGTAAGTATCAGGTAAGCAAAGAAGCAGTTGTACTTGGCTGGATGATGAAGTTGCCGCAACAGATTCAGCCTGTGATTGGAACGATAAACCCATCAAGAATTGCGGCCTGTGGTCAGGCCGGGAGCCTTGCTAAAGACCTAACGCGCGAAGATTGGTACAGGCTTTATGTCTCCGCCCGTGAAAGAGCCATGCCCTAATAAGGCGGAGTTTTCAACAACTGACTGAATTGCACAATTCAAATCTGTTCGCTATTCATTATCGTCATCATCGTATCACAAATCGATCTCTCGATCTGCTGGTTGACCGCCTTGAACGGTGCCGTCTTTCAGGTGAGCAGGAACGTTTGCTGAGGGAA
>JAQFVO010000468.1 GCA_027942505.1 Endozoicomonas sp.
CTGTCTGGCATGAGTGAGGAGGAAGTCAGCACATGGTTGAACACGGCTCTCCCTTACAGTGAACGTCACGATACACCAACGATGTACGTTGCCCGGCATAATTGTGTATCAATGACTGCCGTATTGATGAGTCACAAAGCTGATCCGGTTACCATTAACCCCCATTCAACATCTGAATCTCACCCACTGTATATTGCGGCCCAGGAAAATAATGTTTATGTCCTTCGTGTGATGTCAACTGCGGATACTTTTGCTGCGGATACCCCTCGGGGTGACGGTTCTACTGCACTCTTTGCTGCTGTTGGTAATCAAAGTCTGGAGGCCACAAGTTTTCTTTTAGAGTACGAGGCCGATCCAAATTTTAAATTACTTTCTATCGCTTTAGACGGAGAATTGCGACCCATTAAGTGTTGTACCGAAGATGAAGTCACTCGTGGAATCAAGTGTTGGGACACATTGATGAATGTTGCGGCAGAGCAAGAACAAACACCGGACAGTGTGAAAATTTTAGAGCTGTTGCTCTCGAAAGGTGGAAAGGTTGAGAATATTGATCCTGACAACCCGCTTCAACGATCACCTCTGACCGAAGCAATACTAAATGCATTCGCAAACGAGCGCAGTTGCGAGAAGATTGTTGATCTGTTGTTAAGCCATGGTGCGGATATGTATGAGCCTTTGCCTACACCACCGGATCTTGTCAGTCCAGCCCAAAATAGTCAATCAGCTCTTCTAGGTGCAGTAAAATTAAAGATTCGGCCTTCAATATGTGAGCATGTATGCATGATGAGTCTTAACTCTGTGGCCTTTCCCGTTGTGCAAATCATTCATAAACATTACTTGTTGCAGCAGGGCAGTGAAAAAATGCCTTTGGAAGAATTTGTGCGAGTAAATGCTCCAGAAGGCTTCTGCAGAGCAGTTGCCGCCTATGGTTTTCCTGAAGAAATGACGGCCTCCCCAGCTTCTGCACAACTAAGCCAACCGAATAGCACGAGAGCTGCGGCGGCCCTCCAGGAAAAAGTTTTAGGGAGTTTATTAGTCCTGGACGCTTACGGGATCACTGTGGAAGAGAGTTTTCGATTGGCACAGGAATTTGAGAAGAAGTGCGAGGATTGACACTCTCCGCCCCGGCGACTCTGTCTTATATCCCCATCGGGCATACGTGGTTGTCAGACTCACTATGCTTATGTGCAAATGCCGTTTTCTTCACTTTTCCCAGGGGGAAAAATTAAACCAAGTTTAGTGCCACTCACCAAGAATGAATGGTACTAATATCTCCCGTCACACTGCTGAACATGCGTCATGTTTTTGCACTCGTGAAAGCATAAATATCTGATATATTGATGGCGCCTGGCGATGTAAATCCCTGTTCTGGTATTACCCTGTAAGCACTTATTCGACCGTGAATACTGGCAATGTCTAATGAAAATCTGATTATGGCAGCAGATGCCAGCCTTGGGCTGGTGGTGGTTAGTTTGATGAAAGGCGTTGTCTATCGTGATCAGCACCCTGCTGTCTGGCTGCAACTCGAAGAGATCCATGGTGCTGTTCTGGACTACGTCCGGGTCATGGGGCTGGATCTGATTATCGATGAGGCGGAGGGGTACGCCTTCTTGCGTCAGCTTGGTGAGCAGGACATTGATGAGTCCGCCCAGCAACTGCCGAGGTTAGTGGCCCGACGCCCGCTCAGCTTTCCGGTCAGCCTGCTCTGTGTCCTGTTACGCAAAAAAATGGTGGAGCTTGATGCCACCGGTGGCGATGCCCGTCTGATCCTCACCCGTGAACAGATTGTTGAGATGATGCGCGTGTTTCTACCGGACCGGGCCAATGAAGCTCGCCTGTTTGACCAGATCGACACCCACATCAACAAAGTGGCTGAGTTTGGCTTTTTAAAAAAACTGGCCGGCAATCCTCCTGCCTGGGAAGTTCGGCGCATTATCAAAGCGCTGGTGGATGCCGACTGGCTGGCTGACTTTAATGAAAAACTGAAGGTGTACCGGGACCATGCAGACACACTCGTTTGATTTTTCCGATAACCCGGCCCGAGCGGGTTTTCGCCTGGCCACCCTGGAAGTCCTCAACTGGGGCACGTTCCACAAAAAAATCTGGGTTGCCAATCCGGGCGGTGATAACAGCCTGCTGACCGGCGATATCGGTTCCGGCAAATCCACGCTGGTGGACGGGCTGACCACACTGCTGGTGCCGAGCCAGAAGATTACCTACAACAAGGCAGCCGGTGCCGAAACCAAAGACGCAACCTGACCTCGTATGTTCGCGGTTACTACAAAAGCGCCAAAGATGACGACACACTTAGCGCCAAGGCAGTCGCGCTGCGCGACCATAACAGCTACAGCGTGCTGCTGGCCCGTTTTGACAACGAAGGGTTTGGCCAGACCATCACCCTGGCGCAAGTTTTCTGGAGCCGGGATAACAGCAATACCCCGGAGCGGTTTTTCGTTGTTGCTCGTAA
>JAQFVO010000488.1 GCA_027942505.1 Endozoicomonas sp.
CGGCAGACAAAAAAGGCTTCCTTTGTGCCTTGGTGTCTTTGTGGTTCAACGCTTTTTTGCTTTTTGCGACAGCCTCGAAGGCGGGGATCCGTTTCTCGCCCCATATTCCCGACGTCGAGGATGTTGAAAGTGGCTCAGAGAAGTGGCCATCAAGCAACGACCACAGCGTAGTAAAGCAATCGGTACTTATTACCATACCGTTACCCTAAGAATATTAGGAATTGAATCCTTTTTTAATCGCTTCCAATACTTCATCTGAAAGCGGGTTTAAAGGGGTTTTTGGCTTAAAATCGCAGCATTCAAACAATAGATTCAGAGTAGAATAAAATATGTTAAAGTCATCATGGTTGATGAAGTCTCCCAAGATCAGGCTGGAAAGGCTGGCCTGTGATGAATGCTTATTGTAATAGTTGTTATCCACTGTGTATCTCAAGAATTGAGTTCGCAATTGTTTATCAGGCCTGATCTTATCGAGTTGGTCCAGAAGTGTATGCAGACGGTCACGTTTTTCTGATTGGGCTTCGGCGTCCAGATCCTTGTCGAATATTGGCTCAACACACTCCTCGCAAACAATACTGAGAGCACTGTGCCAAGTTTTACATTTTTTTGCATCCCATGTGGACATCGTACGATCGTATGAACTTTTATTGTTTTCAATCAGGGAAATATTATTTCCAAGTCTTTTCAAATGTTCGCATCTTGCGGCCAGTACACCTGCATAACTGGTTTGGTCAAGGGAATCAGAGATGCAAGTTAAAATTTGACAAATTGAATCGACCATGTCATTCAGTTGCACAATGAGTTCGTAATTATCTTTTTTAGCCATCAGCCTCAACATTGGACTTGGCCCGGTGACGTGAACTGCCCGCCTTTTGGCCAGAGGTGTACCAGCCCGATTACATGGAAACTCAATGTTATAATTGGTTTTCAGGTAGTTGGCGACCTGTGCGGCAACCCGCTCACCTTCTTCCGTGGGAAGTTGGCTTAGCGTTAGTTTAATACCATTGGCAAACGCATCAGAAATTGGAAAAGAAGTTGGCTGAGATGTTGGATAAGACATTGTTCATACCCTGAATCATTATTTTAGTTAGGTGGTATCTTAATTTGCTGCTAATTGCATGCAAGCGTCTGGCCAGTCGGACCAGTTTTTAAAAGTTACCTTTTGTAGACAATCTGTGACTGAAAAAGTTCTCGGTCTTTGCGTAAATTGAAATCGGATATTCCAGTCTTCCAGATATCCTTGCTCACGCTGAATGATGAGGTTGGCGCAAAAGCCCTGAGCCTCGACTTATTTCGCTCACCATGGAAGTGGGAATCCGTGGCTCTGAGTGTATTCCCGCCTTCGCGACGATGACGAGTAGTGGAGGGCTTTTGGTGTCAATCACTTGATCTGACTTAAAGGTCAGGATTTGGAACCTTCTCTGAATTTTTCTGTCAAACTTTTAAAGAGTCATGTGCCTCAGACAATGCATTGTGGGACAGGAAATCTTGTGACGCGGATGCATGATGACCATAAGACGCTTTGGTAGCCGCTCAGTGGCCAGTAAGCACCAGGCTGTGAATTCGATTGAATTATCAGGGCGATAGAAGTCAGATTTCGTATGTTCCTGTTGCTGGTCTATCCTCTTACTATCTCTATTGATGTGAATGGGGTATCTGGTGGTGGCGAGCTTTCAGCGACTGGGAAAGGTTTTGGAGCCATTAATGCTGGTTATGGGGATTGTCAGTCCTATGGCCACGATTCCCCAGTTATACAAATTGTTTTTTTCCCATACTCAACATGCCGCCGGGTTATCCCTGGTGACCTGGGCGCTCTATGCGCTGATTACCCTGCTGTGGGCTATCTATGGCTTTTATCACAAAAACCCGGCGATCTGGGTTGGCAATGCGCTGAGTTTTGTGATGGATGCGGCAATGGCTTGCGGTATTTATGCTTATGTTGGTTTCGTCGTCTAGTGGTCATTGCCCTGCAACTTGAATTCACGACTGTGAACCCTTATTGAGGCTGACACTATTTCTGCCGAATGGAGAGCGGTTATGAATCTGGTCCGAGCTGATATCGAAGCGGCTATCCGCAGTTATCAAGACCCTTATCTGAACAATAATCTGCTTGATGCGGGCTGCCTTGCATCGCTGACCATTAACGATGGTCAGGTTAATGTTGGCCTGGTACTTGGGTGCCCAGCCAAAGGCATTTGTGACGAGGTTGCCCAACGGCTGACGGACGCCATAACGGATGTCGCCGGTGTTCAGGCCGCAACTGTCGATATCAGTTGGCGGGTGGATCCGGCCCCTGTGCAGGGCGAGCTGGAAGCCATGGCAGCAGTGCGCAACATCATTGCCGTTGCCTCCGGCAAGGGGGGAGTGGGCAAGTCCACCACCGCAGCCAACTTGGCCCTGGCCCTGGCGGCTGAAGGTGCGCGGGTGGGAATTCTGGATGCTGATATCTATGGCCCCAGTATGGGGCAGATGTTTGGCATTGCCGATGGCACTCGCCCGGAGGTAAAAAATGACCGGTTTTTTATGCCCATTGAGGCCCATGGTATTCAGGTGATGTCCATGGCGTTTCTGGTGACTGAAGATACACCGGTGGTTTGGCGTGGCCCGATGGTCAGTGGTGCCCTGATTCAGCTGCTAACGCAAACCCTGTGGCATGATCTGGATTACCTGGTGATCGATCTGCCACCTGGCACTGGCGATATTCAGCTGACTCTGGCCCAGAAGATCCCTGTGTCTGGCAGTGTGGTAGTAACCACACCGCAAGATCTGGCGCTGATCGATGCCCGCAAAGGGGTGGAGATGTTTCTTAAAGTGGGCGTGCCGGTGCTGGGCGTGGTGGAAAATATGGCGGTGCATATCTGCTCTAACTGTGGCCATAGTGAACACCTGTTCGGGGAGGGTGGCGGTCGCCGTATTGCTGAGCAGTTTGATATTGACCTGCTCGGTTCGTTGCCATTGTCTATGATGATTCGTGAGCAGGCGGATGGCGGGAAGCCGACGGTGGTCTTTGAACCACAATCCCAGGTCGCCATGATCTATCGTGATATGGCCCGGCATGTTGCAGCCAGGCTCTGGCTGCGGCAACAACAGGCGCCCACTGTTCCGTCTTTGTCGATTGTCGATGACTGATTTATGGATGGCTAGCCGGTGGACGATTTCTTTCAGCAGTGGCGTACCTATCGCACCGTTGTCCAGCAGGGGTATATGGAGCACGAGGGCATTGCACACTGCCTGTCTGGCAGTCTGCCCCAGTGTTCCCGGGGGTTGGATATTCTCGATTTGGGCTGTGGCGATGCTGAGGTGTTCTTCAAGCTGCTGCCGCTGATGACGGTCAGATGTTACCAGGGCGTTGATGGTTCGGCTGATGCCCTCACCATACTGGACGAACGCTTTCAGGACAGGGGGGTTGACTACCAGCTTTATTGTCAGGATATGCTGGCCTTCCTCCAGTCTGCCGGGGATCAGTTTGATGTTATTCTTGCCGGCTATTGTATACATCACTTGCCACCTGATTTGAAAAAACAGTGCCTACACCTGGCTGCCAAACACCTCAGGGAGCAAGGGGCACTGTTTATTTACGATATCTTTTTGCAGCCCGGGGAAACCAGGCAGCAATACCTGGACAATTATCTGGCCCGTGTGCACTCCCAGTGGCAGGCGTTGTCTGGTGTGGACCTGACCGCGGTGGATGCCCATATTATTAATTGTGATTTTCCCGAGGAGGTCGACACGTTTCGCCAGTGGTCGGAAGATGTTGGCTTTGGTCACTTTGCCTGTACCTGGGAAGGAGTCTGGCACTCTCACAAGCTGTTGCAGTTAGGTCAGCTGCTGCGTTGATCGCTGCCATTTGCGCCTATGTTTTTTTGATCCAGGTCAATATTTCGCTCTGTGGCAATAGGCATACTGGTTGCAACAGGGTCAGGAGCACAGCATATGAGCAATGACAACCCCCTGATGAATACGACTGCTGAACAGATCATGTGCCAGAAGGTTTTTACTGTGCCCTCGGATTGGCCGGTGGATCGTCTGGCGCGTTTTCTTACCGATAAATCCATCTCCGGTGCGCCGGTGGTCAACAGTGCCGGGCGTCTGGTTGGCGTTGTCTCTTTTTCAGATATTGCGCGTCAGGCTGGCAATGGGTTGATGGACCTGGACAAGCGGGATGAGACGTTTTACAGCGATATTATCGATGAGTCGCTGTCGCCGGAGGAGCAGCGGGCGTTTCACACTCTGGTCGATCAGTCGGTGCTGGTAAATGATATTATGACGCCCATGGTGTTTGAGGTGTCACCCGAAACCCCGTTGATCCAAGTGGCTGAAGCTATGGTTAAGGGGCGTATCCATAGGGTAATGGTTACTGAGAATCATCGTTTGAAAGGGATTATCAGTGCACTGGATTTACTGAAGGTGATGACGCTTTGATAGGGGCTGAGGCTTGATTTGGTTCTGTGATGTTTAAGCAAATAAAGTACCTGGATAGGTACTTTATTTGTTTTTGGGTGCCGGTTTTTATCAGGGTAAAACCTTCACCTCTACCCGACGGTTCTTCGTACGGGTCTCCTTTTCGTCATTGCTGGCAGCAGGGTTCTCAATACCTTCTGCTTTTGTAACGATCCGATCTTCAGCAATTCCTTTAAGCATCAGGTAAGCTTTTACCGCCTGAGCCCGACTTTCTGACAGGTATTGGTTGAATTCCTCTGGACCGAGGTTGCAGGTGTAACCTGTAACTTCAACCGATTCTGAGTTGCCCAGCTGTTCAACAAAGTTATCCAGCAGTACCTGACCCTTCTCATTCAACTCCTTGGAGCCAAACTCAAAGAAGACAGCACTCTCTGCCAGAGTTATGTCAGCAGTTAATTGGTCATCATTTTTTTCCATGACAGCAGCATCGTCGTCATTGCCACTGGCCATGGCGGCATTGTCGTCGCTGATGTCGTCAGCAGCGGCCTTCTCAAGAAGGTCGAAGAAAACATCGGTGTTTTTGGCGTCGTCCATCAGGAATGCGGGGGTAGACATATCATCTTCACTTGCCGCATCGTTCATGGGTATCGGTGAGTCAGGCCATGGGGTGGTTGACCGAACCAGCTCTTCGCTGGATTGCATAAGAGCGCAACCGCTCATCAGAGCAGTTGCGGCCAGAACAGTAGAAAATTGCCTAAACATAGTTAGTTCCGTCCGTGGTCACAATTGAGTTCAGTGTCTGAACCGGGAATCTTTAGAGATTATAGTGGTGCAGGCTTGTGGTACTAAAGCGTTTTTGCACATTTCTTTCGATGATTGCGCTAAGACTGATTTTTGACAGCGCCATTGTGGCAATAAATGGAAATGCTTGTAGAGGTCCGAAGAGCAACTAACCAAATGGTTAGTAAATAGAGCCGTGGTTATTGGTACAGTTCGGATTGTTACAAGAAAGGTTGAGTAAAACTTAACGGGTCTTCTCAGCCACTACTAACCAGAGCCAGTGATCGGTTCAACTAAAAGGAATTAATTTATGACTCCATTTCAGACAGTACCAAAATCAACTATTTCTGAAGCTTCTGCCCACAGTGCAGGTGGTTCTATATGGTCAGATATCGCACACGTAGCAGGAAAAGTTGTTGCGGCACCCTTTCGAACTGCATCGACACTGGTAAATGCCGGCGTTTTTGGCGCCTACTATGTTACTACCATGGCGGTAACCGGGCTGGTTCTTGTTGGCAGTAGCCTGGCTGCACCAGTGAGAATACTTACGGATCTATCTTTTAGACATCAGGTCAAACCCTTGTCAGAATACGTAATTTCACCGGCCAAAAAGACGTTTAACTTTATTTCTCGTCTATATAATGAACTGCCTGAGTGCGGTTCACAGCTAATCTTTGCCGGCGTGGGTATTATTGCTGTGGCAGCAGTGGCAATCGTCGCCGTAGCCAGTGATCGTGGTGAGGGTGGTAACCGTCGTGGTGGCAATTCATATTATTTCTTTGATATTCAAACCAACGTGAACACTTATCCCGAAAGGTATGAAGGGCATCATTATGAGACTGACGATGACTCGTACTTTTGGAGAATGCTGCGTCCTTATAAGATTTCCACCGATATCGGTGCAGCAATTATGAATAAAACAGAGAGAATGGTTAACGGACCTCAAGTCATTGAGTAAAAGCTTCTAAAGCTTTTTACGATTACAATCAGTCGGTACTGATTGTAATCGTCGTCCTCGGAGGTATCGCAAAAGGCTCTGAAAAGAAGGGAACCACGAAGAGCTTTTCTTTTCCTTAGTGACCTTCGTGTTCTTCGTGGTTCAAAGCTTTTCTGCTTTTTGCGACACCCTCCCCCGCGAGGATGACGCAGAGGTCAGATATTGTTCAAAGCTTGCCTGGCAGGGGTGTAAGGCAAGTTCTGCGCTTGAGCAACGCATTCGCAGGTGACGATGCCCCGGCAAACATTCAAGCCCTCCAGCAGGAATGAATTTTCTTCGAGTGCCTTGCGCGCACCCTTGTTGGCGATTTGCAATACGTAAGGCAAGGTGGCGTTGTTCAGTGCCAGGGTTGAGGTGCGGGCAACGGCCCCGGGCATATTAGCCACGCAGTAGTGCACCACATCGTCGACAATAAAGGTCGGTTCGGCATGGGTCGTGGCCACTGAGGTCTCGGCACAACCGCCCTGGTCAATGGCTACGTCGACAATCACTGAGCCTGGCTTCATGCGACTGACCAGTTCCCGGGTAATCAGCTTGGGTGCAGCAGCACCGGGCAGCAGTACGCCACCTATGACCAGATCAGCGGTAACTACATGTTGCTCAATAGCCTGTGAGGTGGAATAAACGGTGCGGATGCGGTTGCCATACTGAGCATCAAGCCGGCGCAAAGCGTCGACGGAACGATCCAGTACCAGAACGTCAGCACCCATGCCAACGGCCATGGCGGTGGCGTTCTGGCCTACCACGCCAGCACCGATAATGACCACTTTAGCCGGCTCCACACCGGGCACACCACCGAGCAGGATACCGCGTCCTGCCATGGATTTTTCCAGACAGCGAGCACCAGCCTGAATAGACATGCGCCCGGCCACTTCTGACATAGGTGCCAGCAGGGGCAATCTGCCCATAGCGTCGGTTACGGTTTCATAGGCGATGCAAGTGGCTCCAGAATTGATCAAATCCCGGGTTTGCGGTGCGTCCGGAGCGAGATGCAAAAAGGTGAACAAGGTATGGTGTGGCTTGAGCATGGCACGCTCAACGGCCAGGGGTTCTTTGACTTTGACAATCAGATCAACGGCCTCAAAGACTGCTTCGGCGCTGTCGAGCACCGTGGCCCCGGCGGTGAGGTAATCCTCGTTGTAAAAGTCGACACCACTGCCGGCCTGGTCCTGAACAAATACTTCATGGCCGTTTTGCACCAGTTCTTTAACTGCTGCCGGCGTCAGGCCAACTCGGTACTCATGATTTTTTATTTCCTTGGGAATACCTATCCGCATATGTTGCTCCGTGATTACATCAACGTGGTTTATAACATTATTTAACATTAAGTTGCGTAGTTTTATGTTTTGAATATAAGGTTTGTTTGGCTTTTTCTCCTAAAAAATTTTTGCCCTTTGCGGGTTTGTTCTGTGTTCGGAAAGGCTAAGAAAAATAATAGGTTATACGGTTGGTCAGGATAATTGAACTGCCGTGAAACTATGCCTGAGAGCAAGGTTTCACGGCCCATTTGCCGAGTCTATCTTGCCACATTTCCGGCCACGTTCAAGGCATCCCAGGTTCGGGCAAAGGGTGGGGCGTAACAGAAATCCAGGTAGCCCAGTTGCTCTGTGGTCATACCCGCGCAGATGGCCACGGCCAGGGCGTTCACACGGCCTACGACACCTTTTTTACCAATGATCTCACCACCGAGCAGAACGTGAGTCTCCGGGTTATAAACCAGCTTGATGCTGATATCTTCCTGACCCGGACAGTAATCGGTCTGGTTTTTGTCATGGATGGTGGAAACCTTCGCCGCCAGGCCATGAGCTTTGGCCATCTGTTCGTTAACGCCAGTGCAGGCCAGTTCGTAGTCAAGCACTTTCAGGCAGGATGAACCAAGGAAGCCGTCCAGATGGGTCTCTTTGCCAGCCAGCCTGTCAGCCAGCATACGGGCCTGTTTGTTGGCCGTAGTAGCCAGGGGCTGGTACATCGGCTGGCCCAGCGTCAGATGGTGGGTAATGGCACAATCGCCAGCGGTAAAGATATTGGGATCTTCGGTGGCACCAAACTGGTCAGCCAGCAGTGCGCCATGGCTGTTTTTTGCCAGGTCAAAGAGTTCGGTGTTCGGACGGAAGCCCAGAGAGAGCACGACGATGTCAGCCTCAACGGTGCCGGTATTCGTCTCGATACAGTACCCACCCTGATCCCGATCACGAATGGCACTGACGTTACAGTTGGTGCGCAGGTCGGTGTCTGATGCACTGATAGCCTGTTCAACTACCTCGATCAGCTCCGGACTGAATTGCCGGCTCATGACGTGAGGTTCGCGTTCCAGCACGGTGATGTGCTTGCCCATCAGGTGAGCGGTGTCAAATACCTCAAGGCCGATAAAGCCCGCCCCAATAATACAGACCTGACATTTGTCGGGATCATTGAGAGCAGCCTTCAGGGCCAGACCATCTTCCAGACTGGTCAAAGTAAAGACATGATCGCGCCGGTACTGACCAAAGTCTGGCACCACCGGGCGGGCTCCGGTACAGATGATCAGCCGATCGTAGTCAATCCGACTGTCCTGGCCGAGGTGGCGTGCAGTTACGTACTGCTCGTGCCGGTTAACGGCGGTAACTTCGGTTTCCAGGCGCAGATCAAGGCCCGATTCAATGGCCTGTTCCGGCGTGCGGGAGATCATTCGCTTGCTATCGTCGAACTGCCCGCCCACGAAATAAGGCAGACCGCAGGTGCCGAAGGAGATATAGTTGCGCCTCTCGATAATGGTGACGGTGTCCGCTGGCTTATTGCGTTTGTATTTGGCGGCAAAACTCATCCCTGCTGCGTTTGCGCCTATGACAACAACGTTCATGACAATTTCCAGTAAAAAAAGGGCATCAGCAGCGACGCCCTGATAAATAATTACAGCGCCAACTCATTTTCTCTGGACGCGTTGATGATTGTGTCAGAGTTGTACTGCGGGATGTCCAGGGTGCCATTGACCTTGGCAGTGACAACGCCCGAGAGCAGCGAGTCGGAGATGTTGAGCGCGGTTCGGGCCATATCGATCAGCGCTTCAATGGAGACCAGGATAGCCACGACGGTGATGTCCAGCCCCATGATGGTCAATACTGCTACCGCCGCAAAGGTGGCACCACCGCCGACGCCGGCAATACCAAACGAGGCAATAGCGATGACCGCAATCAGCTGGGCGACGAACGCAAAGTCCACCGTTACGCCCATCACCTGGGATGCCATAATGGCCAGCATGGCCGGATAGATACCAGCACAGCCATTTTGGCCAATACTGGTGCCGAAGGTGGCAGCCATATTGGCGGTCTCTTCATCCACACCCATTTGATCCGTCTGAGTCTCCACATTGAGCGGAATGGCAGCCATGCTGGAGCGCGAACCAAAACCAAAGATCAGCACCGGCAGGCTCTTTTTCATGAACTTGACCGGTGACAGGCCGAACAGGGCCACTATGACAAAGTGCACCACAAACATCACGCCGATGGCGACATAGCTGGCCACGATGAACCGGCCCATTTCTGCCAGGGCAAACAGGTTGTTGTTCATCATAAAGCTGGTCATCAGGGCAAATACGCCATAGGGCGTCAGCTTGAGGATTTCACGCACCATCGATAACACGGCTTCTTTGGTGGCGTTGATGAAATCGATCAGAGTCCGCACTTTTTCCGGCTTACGGCGTTTGACCTGCAAGATGCTGTAGCCGAGGAACATGCCGAACAGCACGGTAGAGAGTGTTGAGGTTCTTTGTGAGCCGGTGAGCATATCAAAAATGTTAGTGGGAATGATCGACAGAGCCAGGCCCGACAATCCCTGGCTCTGCATGGCCGCCTGGGTAGACAGTACCGCCTGATCTCTGGCGGCGACACTGCTGTCAGAACCCACGGAACTGACCAGCACATTGGCATCAATACCAAACAGGTAGATGGCAGCGACACCGACAGCGCCAGAGATGGCAACTGTGACGATCAGAATGCCGATGACTTTGGGGGCAATTTTTGACAGAGTGCCACCGCCATCAACGTTCATGATCGATGCTGTCATGGCGACAAACACCAGCGGAATAACGATCATTTGCAACAGGCGTACATAGCCTTTACCAAAGACCGAGATCAGTTCGGCAAATCCTGCAGTATCCGGGCTTTGGAAGCCGAAGAACAACTGAATGGCGCCGCCCAGGGCCAAGCCTGCGGCCAACGCACTGAGGACCCGAAAGTTAAAGCTTTTCTTCTGATCCTTGAAACGTTTCAGTAGCGCATAGAAAGAGAAGAACAAAATACTTAGCATGATAAACGAGAGACTCATGAATCCTCCTTCACCAAGACGGTGATACCAGCTGTTTAAATACTGCCAGAAGTACCTCACCTCTATGGGCCAAAAAAAACAGCAGGAAAAGGTTTTTCATGGTACCAATCGGACAGACTCTGACCGGTAAGAAGCGTTACCTGAAATGTGAAAAAGTGATTTACTTCTTCATAAGTTGCAGTCAAACCGGGATGTCATAGCTTATATCACAACCGATCTGACGCTTTTTTGACTTGGCGCAGTTCAATCATGACAACCGATTGCTACCGTGTGAAAAAAATGATCTGGCAGGCATTGCCATTAACCAGTCGATTCTGCCGGTTGTTGCGGCGGAATTTTCAGGAGATTACAGGTTCTATGCGAGAAAAACTAGCCCAGTACGACGCCATCATTTTTGATATGGATGGTACGCTCATTGATTCCATGCCCAGTCACCTTGATGCCTGGCAGAAAACCTCTGAGCAATACGGCTTCCCCTTCGACCGGCAGTGGCATCACTCTCTCGGGGGTGTCCCCACCGTGCCCACGGTGGAGCTGATCAATCAACGTTATCACCTTGCACTTGATCCTGTTGTAGTCGCCAGAACCAAGAGTCAGCTGTGGCAGGAGCTCTATCGCGGGCCGGTACTGATTGATGCCACTTATGCCATTTTTAACCTGTGTGAAGGGAGCAAAAAGCTGGCCGTGGGCACCGGCGCGACCCGGCTCCACGCGCAAGAACAGCTGGCAATGGTTGGCCTGTTGGATCGACTTGACGCCCTGGTTACCGCAACAGATGTTGAGCACGGCAAGCCACACCCGCAGACGTTCTTGACAGCAGCAGCACAGGTGGGGATAGTGCCCGGGCGCTGCCTGGTATTTGAAGATACACAGATCGGTCGTCAGGCTGCAACAGCAGCGGGCATGGATTGTGTCATGGTGGTTGATGGTCAGTTGCAGTGGCCGAATTGATTAAAAGACCGCTGCCCGCTACCCGCTGCCCGAAAAAGCGGGTGTCGCTTTTGCTTTTCTTTTGCGGGCGGCGGGCAGCGTTCTTAAAAAGCTATTTAAGGCCAATTCCCTATGTCTTTACTGAAAAAGGCGATGGCGTCACTGTCCATCGGCGCGGCAACGGTGGATGCTGTCCTGGAGCAATCGGAGCTGGTTCCTGGTCGTCGGGTGGATTTCACTATTCGGGTCAGAGGAGGGGTTGCTGAGCAACAAATTGATAACATCTATCTGAATATCTGCTGCCAGTATTTTGAAGAGCGCAGTAAGCACAGAAGCGAAGGCGAGAAGGTGACCGAAAAAGTAAAAAAGGTCTACTCCCTGAGCCAGTGGTCTCTGCCTGAGATGTTCGTTATCGCGCCCGACGAGGAGCGAATTTTTAATGCCAGTTTCGTCTTGCCCTATAACACCCCTGTTACCCTTGGGCAGTGCAAGGTCTGGCTGGAAACCGGGCTGGATATTCAGTTTGCCATTGATCCCTGCGATACCGACTTGCTGGTGGTCAGACCTGATGCCATGACCGCCGGCTTGTTTGAATCCCTTACCAATGCTGGCCTGCAGCTTCGTCAGGCCGAGTGTGAGGCAGCCACAGGCTTTGCTTTGCCGTTTGTACAGGAGTTTGAGTTTGTGCCGGTATCCGGGCCTTTTCTTGGCCGCTGGAAAGAGCTGGAAATTGTCGCCTGGCGCGACGACGAGCAACTGAGCCTGTGGTTTGAGGTGGACCGTGAGCGCCGTGGACTGGGTGGTATGTTGTCGGGATTGCTGGGCCGGGGGGAGTTGAAGCGTTTTCTGACCATTCCGATAACTACCCCGGCAGACGAGGCGGGGCAGCAGGTACTGGTGTTTTTAGACCAGGCCACCTGAAAACCACCCGGGCAGGGTTCAGGTTTGTGCTTTTACGGGAGGCGGGAAGCGGGCAGCGCCCGTATTTAACCTAAGTACCTGACCCTTCGGTATCAAGCAACTCCTCAGCATCGGACCGCGGATCTATCTGGGCCACGATGGGCGTAGTTCGTGGTACCGGGATAAAGTGCTGCTCCTCGCTGGTGTAGATGGCCGGGCGAAAGGCCATGCGAACCACGAAGAAGAGACCTGTGGCGCCCATGATGGTGATGAAATAGAGCATTAGCCCTTCGTCAATTTGCCCCATAAACAGTGAAGCAATCACCGGACCAACACAGGCGCCAAAACTGTAGGCGAGCAGCAGTCCCTGGGTGCCGGCGACGATATCGTCTGGGTGCATATGGTCGCAGCCGTGACTGATGGCCAGCGGGTACAGCGTGAATGTGGCACCACCAAACAGAAACAGCAGCGGGTAGTACAGCCAGTTATCGTGGCTCGAAGCGATCAGGCCGAAGCAGACAGCACAACCGGCCAATGCCACCAGGACCAGCATTTTGCGCCGGTCAACAATGTCCGACAGATAGCCCACCGGAAATTGCAGGGCCATACCGCCGATCATGGTGACGGCCAGAAACAGGGCAACCATATGGTCGTCACTGCCACTAAGATCAGCCAGATAGATCGGCAGCATGGAGTACAGGCCACCGAGCACCAGGCCGCCGGCAAAACAGCCAAGCACTCCGGAAGGGGTCAGTTGAAAGAGTTTGCCAAAGCCCAGCGTGGAGGCCTCTTCAATTTCCGGCGTAGGAATGCGGGTCATGGCCGGTGGAAAAATCGACAGCGAGAGCAGAATCCCGATGAGGATAAATGGGGTCAGACTGCTGCTGTCGAGAAAGCCCACAAACAGTTGACCGATCGCGTTGGCGCCATACAGCGAGACCATGTAAAAAGAGAGCACCCGGCCCCGGTTGGTCGTGTCGCTCTCACACAACAGCCAGGATTCAACCACGACGAAAATACCGGCCACCGCCATGCCATTCAAAAAGCGCAGCACCAGCCAGCTGATGGTATTGTCCGACAAGGCAAGGCTCAGCACGGTGGCGCAAAGCAGGGCCATAAAACAGGCAAACGAGCGAATGTGACCGACCCGGACCACAATGCTCTCGGAGCGGAAGGAGCCGGCCAGCAGGCCGAGATAATAGACGGTTCCCATCAGGCCGGCTAAAAAGTCATTGCCGTCTGCGGCATTGATCCTCAGTGGAACCAGTGTCGTCAGGTAGCCACTGGCCAAAGCGAAAATAAACATGCCAGACAGTGGCGCAGCAAAACGTGTCATAGTTTGTAGCCCGATAACGGAGTGTAATCTTCAGAAAATAAGCAATCTTCCCAGCTTCTATCGGCCTGGCTGGCAAACGAAACAGGAATCTGCCCGGAGGGACTCCGGCTTAGAATCTCGATCCGGATTCAGTGCTGATGGCCTAACACCAATTGTAATTTCAAACTGTGTTATTGCACCGTAAAACTGAACGCTGTGGTCAGCAATAACATAGCTGCTGCCAAAACCATCGTAAAGAGTCACTCTTGTGTGGAATCGATAAATTCCTGTGAAGCAGCTCGGGCAGTGTCTGTGATTATGACGGCTGGTGCAAGGTGTAATCGTCCGGAAAGCGTAACGCTGTCGTCCATGGAGGTCAACGCGAGAGGCACTCAATCGATCGGCGGCAAATTAACCGTAATAGTAGTTATTCTCAGGCTGGATATTAAGCTTATCCCGCCATTATCAATGGCTTTCGGATGGAACCACGCAGGACGCAAGTAGCACTAAGAAGAGATTTTCTTTTCCTTCGTGCTCTTTGTGTCCTTCGTGGTTCCATCTTTACCTTCCCGGAGCGGGCAGTAGGCGCTTAATATCTACCCTAAGAACAGTTGTTAAGAAATTGCCTGATAATAACTTCCTGAGTTTAATCAACCTTGAAAAGAGCGCCTGCTGCAAAAGCTGTTCAGTTTTTTCGGGCAGCGTCCCGGAATGTGGACGTTATTTAAAGGCAACTCACGGTGATGTTGTTATCCAGAGGCAACCAGAACAAGTTTTGGCATCCCATTAATCAGGGTATAAGAGTGGAATTGAATGGATATTCTTCCTGTGAGAACGGTGGCAGGCACCTCAATCGAGGTGCCGGACACCTGACCGCCTCCAAGCCGAAACGGTTGTCACAGGTCATGGCAAATGACATTGATGAAAATTAATTAGTGGTGACAATAATGCCGATGGATTGTTTCACTACTAACGGCGTACAAATGGTTAGATGGCTGACATCAGATCTGTGAAAGAAGCAAATTGGTTCCAAGGTTTTATTCTGGCTGGTGTGAATGTGAAAGCTCATATCATCGTTAGACACAGAAGTCGCCAGGTGCGTGTGGCCAGAGGATAGCAATAAGTCACCTACCTCTAACCCAGCGCTGCGCGCCCATCCAGCGCCATCAAAACGGGAGATATGCCTGTAATTGTTTTCCTTGATCAGGCTCTCAACGCTTGAAAGGATCAGCCATTCCCGCTGAACACACAATTCCTATCCAACGAACAGGCCATTCAGCCAACCGTTTTTCAAGGCCGAGCG
>JAQFVO010000524.1 GCA_027942505.1 Endozoicomonas sp.
GGTGTGTTTCTGAAGTTCTCTTTGAGTTTCTTGGGCTGATCAGCGCCTGAAGCGACTGGTTTCTTTCAGGACGCTGCCCGCGAAGGCCCTACCGTTTGTGCTTTTGCGGGTAGCGGGCGGCGGGTAGCGCCCCTAAAGAATTTGACAGCATGATTCAGTCCTACCCCCCCTACGTCGGATAAATCGGGTGGGTAGCCCGTCAAATGAGTCCACTTCATTGTCGTCTGATTCAGGAATATCAATAACCACATGGCCCCTGCCAGCAGTATTTGTATTCTCCCCTGCCGGAGGATTTGCAGAGTCTGGCAACGCTCTGTCGGGGATTGACAGGGAATGATACCCTGAATCTCTCTCTGCAGGTGAGTTCGTTGAGACTTCCAGAGACACCCGGCAATAAGGGCACAACCTTTGAGATGAGTGTTGGATAATAACTAACCGTTGTAGACAATGCATGTGAAAATCATGGCCACACGCCGTCCTTAATATGCTTTCATCGCCGTCAAAAGAATATAGACATACTGGACAATGAGTATTTCTGAGAGCCTGACTACCAGCTAACAAAGGCGTCACCAGCAAATCAAACGCACCCACATTATTTGAACTTTCCCTCAAGGTAGGTCGCTCTATGGCATCTGGCTGTGGCAGGAGCGCTCGGCAAGCCGGGCACGATGATTCTCTTCGATTAGCAGACCAATGGTTGAAACATATACTGTGAAAATAGTGCCCGCAGGGCGTTAAGGTCACTCTTCCTCTCCTGAGATAATCCGCGCAAATCGGACATGTAGTCTCGGTCTGGGAAAAATCTGTCGGGGGGAGAGAAAATAGCCTGCTTTCTGGTGCTCTGCTTTTTGGGATAGGAGTACGGCACATCGGACAGAACGGAGCCGGTTTGCCATTGGACCACCGAGATAAACATCCGCTGTGAAAACGGTGCAGGCAGGGTGTTATTGAGACCGGCTCCTCCGGACGTTCCAGACAATCCTGACAAATTGGGCATATTGGCTCTTCAGGCACTACTTTCTGGCTCACCCCGCAGGCACTTCTATCGGACAGCACTTTGTAACAGAGCGGGCAACTGGGCTTATGCGTAAGCCATTCGGCAAGACAATCGCTGTCGAAAGTGTGGTGACACTCCGTGGTGGTGACTGACCGCTTACTGCCGTCAAAGGTCTCGAGGCAAATCG
>JAQFVO010000530.1 GCA_027942505.1 Endozoicomonas sp.
CACAAAGACACCAAGGCACAAAGGAAGCCTTTTTTGTCTGCCGGGCGTAGCCTGAGCAGGCTCGGAAAAAACTTTGTGTCTCCGTGTCTTTGTGGTTCCCTTCTTTCCAGGGGCTTTTGTGACAACCTCTGGGGGGAGGTTCAGTGTGTCAGTGCCAGCTCAGCACGCATTTTGGTGATTACATCGGTGTAGTTGTCAGCACCAAAAATAGCGGAGCCGGCAACGAACGTGTCCGCCCCGGCAGCAGCAATCTGCTGGATATTGCTGGCAGTGACGCCACCATCAACTTGCAGGCGAATGTTCAGCCCACTGGCGTCGATCATTTTGCGCACTCGGCAGAGTTTTTTCAGTGTGGAGGGGATAAACTTCTGACCACCAAAGCCGGGGTTGACCGACATAAGCAGCACCAAATCCAGCTTGTCCATCACGTATTCGAGCACGTCAGGTGATGTGGCCGGGTTGAGAACCAGCCCTGCCTGACAGCCACCTTCACGGATCAGTTGCAGGCTGCGGTCAATGTGTCCGGAGGCTTCCGGGTGAAAGGTGATCGTGCTGGCACCTGCCTCAATAAAGTCGCCAATCAGGCGGTCCACCGGACTGACCATCAGGTGCACATCAATGGGAGCGCTGATGCCGTGTTTGCGCAGGGCTTTACAGACCATCGGCCCTAGGGTGAGGTTGGGCACGTAGTGGTTGTCCATCACATCAAAATGAATCCAGTCGGCCCCGGCGGCCAGCACTTGTTCAACCTCTTCACCGAGGCGGGCAAAGTCTGCAGAAAGAATGCTTGGTGCAATTATGAAGTCGCGCATGGTGTTCCTGATTGGCCATTGCATGATGTCGGGCGATTGTAGCCGGTTGCTCTGCCTGTGTCAGTTACCACGACTTGATGGCGGGCATTGTTTTCTCAAGTGTTCCCCAGCAACTATACTCCGGTTCCCTATTCACGAGGGTGTCGCAAAAGGCTTAAAAGCCTTGAACCACGAAGGACACGAAGGTCACAAAGGAAAAGAAAAGCTCTTCTTGGTGTTCTTCGTGTCCTCCG
>JAQFVO010000536.1 GCA_027942505.1 Endozoicomonas sp.
ATCCTGGTTGTCGATCTTGGGCGGTAATTGCAGTATGGTGCCACCACGAATGGAGCCAATGTCGTTGTCAGCCAGCAATGTCGGGTTTAGTCTGGCCAAGGCCTTCATCAGTAGATACCAGTTGTCGAACTGTGGATAATCCGGTTGCAATTTCAGTGCGATAACACTCAGACTTTCCCCTTCTGTTGCGCGATAGGTGTTTTCACCCCTGTCTGACTCCTGCTCAGCCATATTTTGTTCAGGAGCGGGTTTAAATGCCATTTGTACCGGCTCAACAGCAGTCATAACGGTTGGCTTTGGTGTTGCTTCTGGTGCCGGCTCTAGTGCCGGTTCTGGCGTTGCTTCTACTGCCGGCTCTGGTGCTGGTGTTACCTTGGCCTGCATCTGCTTCTGGGGCAGCTCATGCATCTCAGCCTTCGCCATCTTGTTGGCAGCACCTGGCAGCAGCAGGAACGCATCTTCGCGCAGCCAGCGGGGATTACCATTGATAAAGGCTTCAGGATTCATGCTAATCAGCTGGCCTTTAATCTCACGCCAACCACCGAGCTGAGGATCCTGCTGCTGCAACTTCATGGCAATACTGCTGACCGACTCGCCATACTCCACTTTATGGAGCTGAGCAAAGTCTGCTTTGTTCGGTAATACCAGCAATGTTTCCGGGTGAATTTGGTCGATGTTACCGTTGATGAAGGCATCGGGGTTTTGAGTCACCAGCAGCTTCATGATTCCACGCCAGCTGTGACCGCTCAGGGAGGTTGTGGATAACTTAATGGCGATGGAGCTGATGGTTTCTCCCGTGGATACTTTGTACTGCTCACGAGACTCGCTACTGGCCTCTTCAAACATTGATGCATTGTCCTGAGAGCCAGTGGTGTCAGAGGCTCTGCTGGCAAAGTCATTTTGCCCGGGCAAGGCAAGCATGGCCTTGGCTGGCAGGCGGTTGATATCGCCGTTAATAAATACGCCAGAATTCATAGTAACCAGACGCTCCATCACAGCCTGCCAGCCCTCTGCTTCTGGGTATCTGGACGCCAGTTTTATGGCAATAGAACTGATCGTCTCACCCGATGACACCTCGTATTGACTCGCAGTATCGCC
>JAQFVO010000568.1 GCA_027942505.1 Endozoicomonas sp.
CGCACGGAAGCCCGATTAAACCAAACCAGCCTCGGAGGCTGTCTCAAAAAGCAAAAAAGCGTTGAACCACAAAGACACCAAGGCACAAAGGAAGCCTTTTTTTGCTTGCCGGGCGCGCAAGCCCAAAAAAAACTTTGTGTCTTCGTGTCTTTGTGGTTCCCTTCTTTTCAGAGCCTTTTGCGACGCCCTCATTGGTTGCTGTAGCGGCAGCATTGCCTGCCCGTAAACGACTGACTACAAAGAGTGCTATGCCTGCCCCTATTCCCCCACTTATTGAACAATTCCTCCAGCATTTGTGGCTGGAACGTGGCCTGAGCGACAATACTCGTGCAGCCTACCGGCAAGACCTGCTGCTGTTCCAGACATGGCTGGGGCGTCAGGAATCAAACGACACCGACTTATTACTTAGTGCCAGCAGTACTGATGTACTTGAATTCCTTGCCTGGCGTTATGAAAAAGGCTACCACCCCCGTTCAACTGCACGGCAAATTTCCACCCTGCGAGCGTTTTATCGCTACCTGTTACAGACGCAACAAGTCAGCAGCGACATCACTGCCCATATTGACATGCCCCGCCAGGGCAAGGCACTGCCAAAAACCCTATCCGAAGTCGAAGTCGAGGCACTGTTGCACAGCCCAGATACCACCACCACCATCGGTCTGCGTGACCGAACCATGCTTGAACTGCTGTACGCCTGTGGGCTGAGAATTTCTGAACTGGTGAATCTGAATATGGACAACGTCAACTGGCGCCAGGGGATTGTCCGGGTCACCGGCAAAGGCAGGAAGGAACGTCTGGTTCCCATGGGACAAAGCGCCCATGAGTGGCTGGAGCAGTACGTGAAAAATGCCCGGGGAGATTTGTTGCAACACCACCAGAGCCACACACTGTTCCCCGGTCGCCACGGGCGCCCCATGACCCGGCAAACCTTCTGGCACCGCATCAAGCACTACAATACCGTCGCCGGTATTCGGGCAGAAGTATCGCCCCATGTGCTGCGACATGCATTTGCCACGCACCTGCTGAATCATGGCGCTGATCTGCGGGTTGTGCAGTTACTGCTTGGCCACAGCAACCTGTCCACCACGCAGATTTACACCCATATTGCCAACCACCGGCTGTCAGAACTGCACCGCCAGCACCATCCAAGGGGGTGAGATAATACTCCCGGCCTTAACGGGCTGTCTCTTAATCACAAGTCTTAAATCCCTTCTTGCGCAGTCCACTAACGGAATGGCGGGGAGAGGGGGGCTCTTTCACCACTGTCAT
>JAQFVO010000630.1 GCA_027942505.1 Endozoicomonas sp.
CTATCATGGGCCGGAGTTTGCGCCCATCGACAGGCTCAGGACGAACGGAGTGCGGAGGCTTATGATAACGACAACCCGTCAAACTCATTGACACCATGTACTAGCCCACCAGTCATTAATTAATGGCAGCCAGCATTTGACCGAAACAAACAGTAACCCGTGTGCAATTTCAGGGCCCAACCCTGGAATCATTCATACGCAGGCGAACTTTTCAGAAACAGCTACGGATTGCGCACATAATGGCTGCTAAACCAAGAAAAACATCCCTCTACCGCTGGTGGGGTAAGGATAAAAACGGCCGCAAGGCAAAAGGGGAGATGCAAAACACCAGCCCCGAACAGGTCAAGCTGGAGCTTAGAAAGCAGGGCATCATGGTCACCCGGGTGACGAAAAAAATCTTCTCTTTTGACCTGGCCGGTAGCCAGATAAAGCCCCTGGACATTGCCCTGTTTACCCGGCAAATGGCCACCATGATGAAATCTGGCGTGCCGTTGCTGCAGGCATTTGATATCAGCGCCGACGGCCTGGAGAAGAGGGCCATGCGCGACCTGGTGGAAAAAATCAAAAACGAAGTGGCTTCTGGCACGACCTTTGCTGAAGCTCTGCGCAAGCAGCCGAAATATTTTGATGATCTCTATTGCAGTCTGGTCGCTTCTGGGGAGCAGTCAGGCGCTCTGGACACTTTGCTCGATCGCATTGCCACCTACAAGGAAAAGACCGAGACACTGAAAGCCAAAATCAAAAAAGCGCTGAACTACCCAATTGCCGTCGTTTTTATTGCCGTTATAGTGACGTTAATTTTGCTGGTTAAGGTCGTGCCCCAGTTTGAAGAGGTCTTCCAGGGTTTTGGTGCCGAGCTGCCTGCCTTTACCCAGCTGGTGATCAATATATCGGAAGCGGTGCAGAGCTATTGGTATGTTGTGATTGGTGCATTGGTAGCCGCCGGTATGTTCTTTAAACGCACCTTGAAATCATCGAAAAAAGCCAGAAATGCCCTGGACCGCATGATGCTAAGACTGCCTATCATTGGGAACATACTTGATAAATCTGCTGTAGCCCGTTTTGCCCGAACTCTGGCTACCACCTTTGCAGCCGGGGTCCCCTTGGTAGAGGCCCTTGATTCGGTCGCTGGAGCGGCTGGCAACGTGATCTATGAAGATGCAGCGAAACAGATCAAAGAAGATGTATCCACAGGCCAGCAGTTGCAATTTGCCATGAAAGGTTCAGGCGTTTTCCCTAATATGGCGGTACAGATGGTAGCTATCGGAGAGGAGTCGGGTACCCTGGACGAGATGCTGGAGAAAGTCGCTACCTTTTATGAAGACGAAGTAGACAACATGGTTGACGGACTTACCAGTTTGATGGAGCCGGTGATTATGTCTGTGCTTGGTGTTCTGGTGGGGGGACTGATAATAGCTATGTATCTGCCTATATTCCAGTTGGGGTCAGCGGTTTAATGAGCCTTGCTAAGGCGGATTAAAACTGTTTACAGGTGAATTACTCTTCTTACAGACCAGCCATATGGCCTATCATCTCTTTCCAGGAAAATACTGCCTGGAAAGAGAAGGTAATTAAAACTGATAATTCAGTTAAGCCGGTTGGGCGACAAATGCCTCGTTATCCATTCCCAGACGTTTATCCCCTGTACCAACATGGTTGTCGCCCACAGCAACGACAGGTCAAGCTGGAATAGTATCGTATAGTCGAGACTACTCAGCGTCTTTCGGGCTGAAAGGTTCCTTGCCTTCAGAATTATCGGAGCGGTTGTAGCGGTTATATACGTATGCCCCACCGGCGACTATCGCGCAGGCCGCCACTGCTCCCAGGGCAATACCGGCCACTGCTCCTCCACTGAGGCCGGCGGCTAGCGTTACCTTGTCGGTCGGTGCGACCGGCTTGGTCCAGCAGACACTAAGCTGCCTGACCTGTTGAGGATTTAAAAAATCCAGTTGCAAGGGGTAAGAGTGGCGAATGTTCCTGCGCACCTGCTGGATGTCCATGTGCACATAGTTACTGAGTTTGCAGTCCTCAGTCACCAGCTCTGGAGCTGCGTATTTGCCTAAATCGGCTAACGAGCAATTACAGCCACGAGGGGTATCCGGTACCATTTTTCCATTAGCAAGGACATTACAGCGTTCAAAATTACTACCCCAATAGACAGTCTCGACACCAGAGTCCTGTATCACGCATTCAATTGCCCTGGCATGATAAACGATAGTTCCCAATGCTCCACTTCCCACTGCAATACCGGCATCGGCAGATGGAGCCAGAACTTTGGAGTATACGGCCAAGGTATTGCTAACATTTACACCAGAACCGGCTTTCCCCACCCCAATACCCGCACTTGCATGAGATCCTGAAGTTGATACTGTGCTGTTCAGCGACGTAGTTCTGTCTACGACGGAGTGTTTACCCAAGTCTTTATTGACAAAACCCACACCAATACCGGCAAATGCTGCGATACCTGAGGTGAGTGACAGGCAACGCACCGCCACTGTATTGTTAACCGTTCCGTCGGTGATTGCACCAGCCCCGATACCAACATGCGAGATACTACCTGAGGCAATTGCCCGGCTGCATACTCCCGTTGTCTTGTTAACAATTCCTCCGTGGTCCACCAGCCCCGCCCCGATACCAGT
>JAQFVO010000669.1 GCA_027942505.1 Endozoicomonas sp.
GGGCCGTCGAGGTCGCCGAGGCCGTGCAGGCGAGGCTTTACGCGAAAATATGGTAACCGGTACTTTGTACCATGCCGCTTCGCCCGGGTAGGGAACTAACAATAGTATCCATAATCGAAATGCAGGTAGAAGTCAGTCGTAAGGATTAGCAGTGAATTTGTCATCTTTGCAGCCCGGTCACTCTCTTGATATTCGTCCGGATCAAGAGTTATCGCCTGCCGACTCTCTCCTCGATGTTGCTTCGACATTTGCTTCCGGCCAACACGTTGCCAGTGTGCCTGATAAAGCTATAGGCCAGCGCTGGTGCACAGTTGGCCGGCTCGATGATACTGGCTGTGCTGGTTCTGACAGCGAGAATATTGATGTCCATGATGTCGGCCAGCAGAAGCCTGAGCCAAAAACAGATGACGATGATGGTACGTGGCAGGTGGTTACCAGGCGGCGGTTGAGGCGTAAACGACAGCAGCCCAAAGCCGTGCCAGCTGGCAATAGCAGTGGTGCCCGGGCAAAGAGTGCATCAGCGAGCCATTTGCCCGAAAACAGTTCAGCTGGCGCTGGCGTGGCCAGGCAAAAACAGCCCCCCGGGCGCGATCCGCTTGCTCAGCTGTCCATTACGTCCTGTTCATGCTGGCCATTATGCATCAAGAGCTTTGCGCGACTGGGTGAGGTGGACTGGGCATCCTTTCAGCCCGGGCTGGAAAAATTTCGCCGCTACCAGCAGCTACCATTCACCACGGACGATTTTCGCCGCTTTCATCACATGATGGCTGAGGGGCCGCAGGCCATCAAGGCAGCCGGCGATGCTGTTTTTCTGGCCGGTCCCTTCAAGGTGTTGCTGTCCGATTGTAAGCTGCTGCCGGATGTCCTCTTGTCGTCGATGGTGATTGAGCAGATAGTGCCCGGCTTCTTGCGTATGCTTGGCGAACACTTTACCAGTGTGCTCTCTAGAGTGGACCGAAAATATGAAGAGCTGCTCGAGGCGTTAACAGAGCTGTTTGCCCGGATTTGCCGGGAGGATCAGCACTGGCTGGACAGGCTGGGTTGGCAGAAGCTTTGCGGGCGTGACCAATGCGACCTGTTTTCATCCCTGCACTTCTTTTTCAAGCGCACTAGCAAGATTGACCTGGTTCGAAGCCTCCACCAGCAAATCAGCGGATCGTGGCTTAAGGAGCATCATTACGCCACGGTGCAAAGGTTGACTTGCAATGCCAGTGATCCGGACGCCGACCTGCGCGACCTCAGTGCAAGCCTTCGCGCTATCTATATCTTGTTGGAAGGTCAGTTTTTTCTCCAGGCGGCCGGGAAGCGTCACCAGGCGATTAGCTGCTATGCCGATGTTACCGAGAACATCATTGAAGTCATCGACAAGCTTGACCGGCAACCGGCCAGTTTGCTGCTCGGCATATGGAAGTCTGTTGCCCTGTGGTCGTTTCACTTTCGCAAGTATCTGTCTGACTTCGTGGGGGTTAATCGGACCATTGCTCTTCTCAAAGGGCTGCTGCAGCGAATTCAGAGCTGGCCTGCGGTGGAACACCTCGCTTTTGAGTTGCGCCTGACCTTGCTGATCATCATGCTGTGGAAGTGTGAGGAACTATTGCTCCGGCGTGATAACACACCGTTCTTCCAAGTCTGGCCTGAACGCGAGAACCTGATGAGATCCCTTCTGGCCCAATGTAATCAGTTTATGACCAGATACAAGCCTCCGTTTCGCGATCAAAATCGGTCCATATCTGACCGGCACAAGGAAGCACGGCTGAACGTACTGCTCAGGGAGTCCTCATTCTATCGTCTGGACTGTGAAGCCCGGAGAAGCGACCGGCAGCGAATTCAGAAAAACCTGCAAATTTGTCGCAACACCTTCAAGTCAGAGTGGGCCTTGAGCCGTCATCATCGGGAAATCGGCGCCATTGAGCTGGCCAAGTGGTGTTTTCTGGCCGGGGAGGTCGATGCTGGCGTCAGGAGCCTGATGGATGTTAGTTTCGATCAGGCCCGTATGAGCCGGAGTAAGGCGCAACTTCTTGTGGAATACGGTGCGTATGAGGAGGGGATCAACGAGTATCGCCATGTCAGGGCACTGATGGTTGATGCTGGGGAGTTTGATCAGTACGCACAAGATGAGATCGATGAACGGATTGCCGCAGCCCAATATCAATGGTTCAAGGCAGGAAACGATACTGCCCACCTGATCAGTGCTTACCGACTCTCCGTGCAGGTGCTCGGGCGCTGCGATATCCGCGACCGGCAGCGTTTCGAGGGGGGGCTTGCGCACATTGTTAATGCCATGAAGAACAATGGTCTGCAGTTTCAGGACTTCGCCAGGCAGACGTCTGTACTGGGTTACCTGGTCAGGGATGGCAGCGGTATCAAAAGCTGGTCTCACTTTGCCAACCTGCTCTACATCCGCCATAAGCTGGGGCTGACCAGCACCGGCGCCGTTAACCAGGTAGCGGACGATGTCGGGAAACAACGATTCTTTTTCGGGCTGGACAAGCTGTCGTAATAACGGCCTCCCAGATAAATCCCACGCCCGGGCCCCGGCAGGGAACTAACAACAGTACCCATAATCGAAATACTGGTAGAAGTCAGTCGTAAGGATTAGCTGTGGATTTGTCATCTTTGCCGCCAGGTCACTCTCATGACATTCGTTCGGGTCAACAGTTATCGCCTGTCGACCCTCCTTTTGGTGTTGCTTCGACATTTGCTCCCGGGCAACAGGTTTCTGGCGTGCCTGGTAAAGCTATTGGCCAGCGCTGGTGCAAAGTTGACCGGCCAGGTGATGCCGGCTGCGCTGGCCCTGGCAGTGAGAATATTGACGATCATGATCCCACCAATGACCAGCAGGAGCCTGAGCTAAAAACAGATGATGATGGCTCGTGGCAGTTGGTAACCCGGCGCCGGTCGCGGAGTAAACGACACAAGCCCGAAGCTGTCAGAGCAGGTGGTAGATGTAGCGATGTGCGGGCAAAAAACAGTGCCTGTGAACAGAGTGCATCAGCAGGCCAGTTGCCTGAAACCAATTCAGCAAACAGTACGGTGACCCGGCAAAATCAAGGTCTGCAGCTGTGCCGTAACGACTCGGTATCACTGTCGTCCATTACGTCCTGTTGGTACTGGCCATTATGCATCAATAGCTTCGCCCAACTGAGCAAGGTGGAGTGGACACCTTTTCACGGCGTCATGGAGAGATTTCGCCTGTACCCGCAAACAAAGGTCGGCCGGGATAATTTTCGGCACTTTACTCGCATGATGACAGAAGGGCCGCAAGCCATCAGGAGAGCCGGCGATGCTTTTTTTCTGGTTGGTCCGTTCAAGGTGTTGATGTCCGAGGGTGCGTGGTTGCCCGATGCGCTTTTGCTGTCGCTGGTGTTTGAGCACATAGTGCCCGGATTTTTGACCATGCTTGGCGATCGCCTCGTCAACAGCCTGGCTGGGCTAAGTCGTAAATACCATGAACTGTTCACGCCAATCAGAAAACTGCTTTTCCAGATGTGCGACAATGACGAGGGCTGGCTGGACCGACTGGGTTGGCAGAACCTCTCCTTGCGCAGTCGCTGTATTCTGTTTTCGTCGATGATCTTCTTGTTCAAACAGAATAACAAGCAAGACTTGATTCTGCACTTGCACCAGCAAGTCAGTGGCTCGTGGCTGGAAAAGCACTGCTACGCCACGTTGCAAAGGATGTCTTGTGACACCGTGCGCAGGGATCCGGAAGGTGACCTGCGTGATCTCAGGGCAAACGTCCGTGCTGTTTTTTTATGGCTGGAAGTGCAGATTTATTCTGTTGCCAAGCCACAAGAGCGGTCAGATTTGTTTGTCCGCTATGTCGACATTTGTGACACGTTGCTTGAGGCTATGGACAGCCTTGCTCCGCCACCGAGTACTTTGCTGTTCACTCTGTGGCGTTCCGTTGCTCAGTGGTCGGTACGCTTTCGTATGCAGTTGCCGCAGTATCTGGGGTTTGAAAGTGCCATCACTTTGCTCGACAGGCTGCTGATAAAATTTGATCGCTGGCCTGGTCTGGACCCTCTGTCCTTTGAATTGCGCTTGTCCTTACTGGGATCCGTGTTGGCGAAGTGTGAGGAACTGATGTGCAGGCGCAACCTTGTCCCGTTCTTCGAAGCCTGGTATGGGTACGAAAAGAAGCTGGTATTACTACTGGCCGAGTGTAATCAGTTTATGGCTGACTACCAGCCTCCGTTCGCTATTAGCGATGATTCGGATTATGCCCAGCTCAAGGAGGATGCACGGCTGAACCTGAAGCTCAGAGAGTCAGTATTCTACCGTTTGGACTGTGAA
>JAQFVO010000682.1 GCA_027942505.1 Endozoicomonas sp.
AGACGTGGTGGGCCCAGCAGGACTCGAACCTGCGACCAATGGATTATGAGTCCACTGCTCTAACCAACTGAGCTATAGGCCCTCAGAGGGACGACGGATTATACGCACAGTTTTACTCAGCCGCCAACCCTGGTATCGACATTTGCCGGTTTTTCCTTACTGTTTTGCCCGTGTTATGACTATCTGATCTCTGCCGATTGTTAAGGAACCGGAACTTGAATGGCAATAACTTTCGATGCTCTCTTACCTTCTCTCCCTCCCCTGGCGGTACTTGGTCTTTGCCACAGTACTGGCAGGAGATTTGGTGGTGGGAAAAGCGCTGATCGACAGTGCCAGGGATCTTTACGGGGTAGCGGCGGCAGAGCGGCTGGTCCATTGGCAAAACTTGCTCAGTTACAGCCAAAAACTGACCGAGGCACAAAAGCTGATTGAAGTGAATGACTTCTTCAACCGGATGCGCTACGCCAAAGACATCGATCACTGGGGGAAAGAGGATTTCTGGGCCACGCCGGTGGAGTTTCTGGCCAGTGGTGCCGGCGATTGTGAAGATTACTCCATTGCCAAGTATTTTACCTTGCGAGAACTTGGCGTGCCTGATGAAAAACTGCGCATTACTTACGTCAACGCGGTCGCAGAGGATCAGGCTCATATGGTGCTTAGTTACTTCGCCAGCCCCGGTGCAGAGCCGCTGATTCTGGATAACCTGGTCAGTGAGATTCGCCCGGCCAGCAATCGTCGGGATCTGGTGCCGGTGTATAACTTTAACGGTGACGGACTCTGGCTTTCCCGGCAGCGCGGTGAAGGGGGACGGGTCGGCAAGTCCGGTAGAATCAAGACCTGGACTGACCTGCGCCGGCGTTTACAAAAATCCAGTCACCAGGGTGTCCTGGGCGAAGGAAACAGCTGATGGTTCGTCAACCACCGAAAAAACAGGGATGCTACCATGACTCTTCTGCGTGAACTGGCTCTCTATCTGACCCTGCTTTTGATTTTGCTGTTTACCGGCAGCTTTGTGCTGACGGTGAATGATGCTCGTCACTACCTGCAAGAACAGCTTCACTCCCACGCCCAGGATACGGCGACCTCACTCGGTGTGGCGATTGCTGCCACAGGGTCAGAGGCAAGCTCTCAGGTTGCCACCATTGATGCCATGATTGATGCCGTGTTTGATCGTGGCTACTACCGGCAGATTCGCTTTGTCGATCTGTCTGGTGAGGTGTTGGTTAACAGCGAACACACGCTAAGTCTTGAGGGGGTTCCGGACTGGTTTGTGCAACTGGTCGATCTGCAAACGCCGTTAGTCTCCAGTGAGATCAACCGGGGCTGGTCCCCCATCGGTCAGTTACAGGTGGTTAGCCATCCGGGCTATGCCTACCGCAGTCTCTGGTCCAAAGTGAGGACTGATGTCGTGTTGTTCAGTCTCGGTTTGTTGCTGGCTGTGGCCGGGTTGCAGCTGGTATTGCGAGTAGTGCTTCAGCCGTTAAGGCGTATGGAGGCACAGGCTGATCGCATTTGTGACCGTCACTTTGAGGTGCAGACCCAGCTGCCTAAAACCCGTGACCTGCGTCGGGTTGTTGAGGCCATGAACCGCATGGCGACGAAGCTGGAAAAAGCTTTTTCTGAGCAGGTGACACTGACAGAAGATCTGCGCCGCCGCTATGTGCAGGACCCACTGACAGGACTACTGAACGACAAAGCCCTGCAAAGCCGGATGACAGCAGTGCTTAATAATGCTGCCGGTGAAGCGGGCGGTAGCCTGGTCCTGATTCAGGTCAGGGAGCTGGCGTTGCTCAATCGTCAGCATGGTCAGTCGTTTGTCGATGAACTGCTGGTGAGCATCAGTCACTGGCTGGAGAAAACCTTGTCACCATGGCCCGGGGCAATCTCTGGTCGTCGTAATGCGTCCTGTTTTGCCGTGTTTGTCCCCGCCTGCGGTGTCAATGAAAACCGCCGGATTACGGAGCTGTTGTATGCTGCCCTCGGGGCCATGGCGTTTTTCTCATCGGCGCCCGGTGCCAACAGTTTGCGCATTGCGGCGGTTACCCATAATGGTCGATGTGCACCACAGTTGTTGCTCGAGCAGGGGGATCAACAGCTGCGCACTCTCACTGACCGGGTGGCCAATTGCTACCAGGTGTCGGATATCACTGGCCTTGCCAGCAGTCCATTTGCCCAGTGGAGTGAGGCCCGGTGGCAGGATGAGCTGGAACAGGCTATTGAGGGTGGGAAGATCGGCCTGTATGGCCAGCCGGTGATGGATGTGGATGGTGACGTTGCCTTTGTCGAAATTCTTGCCCGGATCACGCTCGATGGTACAGAGGTCGCTGCCGATGCATTTTTGCCTATGGTTGAGCGTGGCAATCTGTGTGCCCGGTTTGACCGGACGGTCTTTTTTGCCCTGACCGATTACATGGATAGTCAGGATGACTATTCGATCTATTGTCTGAATATCTCACCGTACGCCCTGGCCGATGATCACTTCTACCACTGGCTGCTTGATGCGCTGAAGCTGCGTCAGGATCTGGCACAGCGACTGATCCTGGAAACCTCGGAACGGTCCATACTGCTTATGGGCGAAAAGATTGCCGAACGGGTGACTCAGCTGACGGCAACGGGTTGCCAGTTCTCCATAGATCACTTTGGTGTCTCCAGTCAGGCGCTGACTTGCCTGCAAATGATCAATGCCCACTATCTGAAAGTGGATGGCAGTTTTGCCCAGGGTGTTGAGCAAAACCATGAGAACCAGCTTTATATCAGGACGCTCTCAATGCTGGCTGAGTCGAAGGATATCGGCATTCTGGCCCAGGGGATCGAAAACCAGAAGGATTGGGATGCCCTGAAATCACTGGG
>JAQFVO010000715.1 GCA_027942505.1 Endozoicomonas sp.
TCAGACACTGTCGTGGCCACACGGGTGAGAAGCCCCATAAGTGCACTGATTGTAATAAACGCTTTGCGCGAATAGATTCTCTGAGATCACACCAGAAGAGCATCCACACGGGTGAGAGAATTTATAAATGTATGTGCTGTGACAGACGCTTTACCAGAAGATGCGATTTGACAAAACACCTGCGCGCCCGAACGGGTGAGAGAATTCATAAATGCATGTACTGTGATAGACGCTTCGCCAGAAGATGCGATTTGACCAGACACCAGCGCAGCCACCAGCCCAGCCACCAGCGCAGCCAGACGGGTGAGCAACCTCATAAATGTCCGCAATGTAATAAAAACTGTGCAAACAGAAGCACTCTGATAAGGCACCTGCGTGTTCACACGGGTGAGAAGCCGTATCGGTGCAATCAATGCACTCAATGCTTTGCCGAACAGGGTAGTATGAAGAGACACCAGCTTAGCCATACGGGTGAGAAACCACATGTGTGCACACATTGTGATAAACGCTTTACGCGAAAGAGCAATCTGAATATACACCTGCTCCTCCACGGATGTGAAACCTCACGAATATTATCGGTGCCTCAAAGTCTTTACCGATAACAGAAACTTGCCGGTTTACTTGTTAACACACCGGCGGGGAAACCTGATGGCAACCAAAAACCATGGTCGTTTGCCAAAGAGAAAACGTTGTCATAATGGCTTTTTTAAAAGGTTATGCTTCTATTTCTTTCCCGTACCTCGTCAGGGTGCCAGAAGTCATCGGTATCTTGGAGCTCTCGGGTTGCGCTGGACTGCTGCATCCCTGAAAGACGGGTCATTAGTGAGTGACGTGCTGCAGTAAAGATATGCTTGTGCATTAAGCTCAACATATACTCTCGATCATTCAATAATCTCTTACTGGCATGACTCAAGCTGTAAACGTTAAATTGACACACCTGTCGAACAAAGTTTTTATCGTTTTTGATTCTTTCGCTTGCGTAATTCAGTGCATGTGGAGCTTCCCGAGTTGCCGCCAACACAACCTCATCATCGTCCTGAATCTCCGGGCTGGCAAAACGCAGTGAGTTACCGTTTTGACAGACTGCGGCCATAACGACCTCTTTATCGCGCTTTAGTAGTTCCCTAACATATTTCAGGTCCATACCGTCTTTTTTA
>JAQFVO010000734.1 GCA_027942505.1 Endozoicomonas sp.
CACTTGCCAGTGGTTCAGTGGTTGTACCTGGAAAGAAATGCTCTCCTGCTGCCAAGAACTCCTGACCACGCCGATGCCCTGCAGCTTGCCGTTTACTGGTGTCACACTGAAACAGCGCAGTGGCTGATTGATCAGGGCATGGTCCTGAACTGCGATTATTTCATACACAACCCTCTACCCTGGATCCGCAACCGTAATAACGTCGGATTACTGCACTGTTTACTGCGCCAGCAGTTTTCCCCCGAGCTTCTCGTCCCTGCCATGTTCGATGCCGCCAGGGGAGGTGATGTTCATGCACTGGCCTGTTACTTGTCCACAGGCATCAGAACCATTCCTGAAATGCCCCGTTACCGGCGCTTAGACATCGGAGCCTCCGCCTTGCCAGAGTGTTTTGGCCAGATTGGATGCGGCGGGTCGGTGGCATTGCTTGAGTACCTTTATCACTACTCAGGAGCTGACAGTGACTTTGATGAGGAGAAAATAAAAAGATCTACCCTGGCTGCTGCCGCACGGCACGGTAATTTACCAATAATCCAGTGGTTTTGGTTGCGCAGCGAACCGAGTAAAGATGTGCAGCAATCCTGCCTGTCCATCGCCTCAAACTACGACCAACTCCATATTGTTAAATGGCTGCACGGACAGGGTGTTAACGTCAGGGGGTTCATCAGTTTCCTTGCCGCGGCGTACAATGGCAATATCCCCATGCTGGAGTGGAACTGCCAGCAAGGAGAAGCTCCTTGCCAGGCACACTATGACGAAGGCGCCCTGTCACTGGCTGTTTGTAGCGCTAAACCACAGACCGCCAGATGGCTGTTTAACCGCGGCTCTCGTCTGATGAAAAAAAATATGACAATTCTCCGTGAACGGGAAACGATGCCCGAGGCGGTATCGGTATTTGGCATGATCTTCAGAATGACATCAATGATTCGCCGCGCCAGTCTCTTTCACTCCTCCAGCCTGGACCAGAAACTCTCTGTTTTACGTGAGCTGCAACTGTGTGGTGATGACGAGAACCTGAGTGAGGAAGAAGCAGATGCCAGTTTTGCCCGGTTCAATAACTACGATGACCAGACACTGGAACATAAGTGCATGACTGCACTGGCCAACCTCACAGGTCAGCAAGCTGGCACTCTCGAGGCAGGTTTCAGGATCGTTGACAGCCTGCCAATTACTCCCGTTTGCAAATTTAATCTGCGGGAGCAGGTCATCATTAAACTCGAATAATAAGTAGCTAACCATATGAAATCATATATTTCTGACTCCTTGTTCAGGCACTGGGCTTCGTTACAACTCCGGTCA
>JAQFVO010000737.1 GCA_027942505.1 Endozoicomonas sp.
GTGGTGTCAGGGCCTGGCCCAGCTTGTGGCAGTTCCAGTAACCGATCTCTGGTTGCTGGCTGAATGCGTAGCGACCATAGTGGTCCGAGTGGTTGCAGATGTAATGCCAGTTAAAGTCATCCATAAAGCCGTAAGGGCCATAGTCAAAGGTGTCGCCAATAATGCTCATGTTGTCGGTGTTCATGACGCCGTGGGCAAAGCCGGCGGCTTGCCATCGGGCAATTAATATAGCTGTGCGCCGCACGACTTCGCTAAAAAAAGCAGGGTAGCAATAATTGCTGTCAGCCTTGAGGTCGGGATAGTTTTGCCAGATTGTGTAATCTGCCAGTTCGCGCAGGTCGTTGAAGCGGTTTTTTTCTTTTTTATTAAGTGCGCCGTAATAGCAATATTCAAAATGCCCGAAGCGGACATGACTTCGGGCCAGGCGCAGCAAGGTTGAGCCGGCCTCGATCGTTTCTCGCTGCACTGGGGTGTCGCTGGTAATTACACACAGTGCCCTGGTGGTGGGGATGCCCAGGTTGTGGAGTGCCTCACTGGCAAGAAATTCCCGGATGCAGGAGCGTAACACGGCCCTGCCATCACCAAAGCGGGAGTAAGGGGTGGGACCTGCACCCTTGAGGTGCAGGCCCCACTTCTCATTACGGGTGTTGACCCACTCGCCCAGTAGCAGGCCCCGGCCATCTCCAAGACGAGGGTTGTAGCTACCGAACTGGTGCCCGGAGTAAACCATGGCCAGCGGTTGTGATCCGGGCCACAGGTTTTGGCCGGAACAGATTTGCGTCAAAGCGGCCCTGTTGGCAGGCGTGTTTTGCACGTCGAGAAGAGCACAGGATGAAGAGCTGGTGGCAACCATGCGCGGGTTTTTCAGAGGGGTTGGTCCCTGCCTGGTATAAAAACTGTTGGGCAGTTGCAGGTAGGTGTTGTGGAAATAGCCAGCTGCTCCATCGGGGGTTGTTTCAGGGGTTATGGGTTTAACTGTATGTGCGGATGTATACATCTTTAAACGCCGTTCCAGGGTACAGATTGAAATGCCGCACAAACATCTTTTTCGACACTGGGTGACATGCAAAACCGGACAGTATCATCCACCTTTGTGCAGGGAGATGGTGGCTACTTCTATCCAGCACTGTGTCAAACGATGTGTGCCATGCTCAGGTCCGAGAGTCCGGGAGCCTCAGCAGATCCAGGAACTCACGAATAGTGAAATCCTGACTTTTGGATCGACAGATTGTCCTGATCACACTGTAACTGAAATCACGAACTTGTGATCCCCGACCAATCGTTTCAGCCATAAGGTTTGACGTCAATCTTTTACCCAGTACGGCGTGCGAAATGTCAAGAGTCTGCTCTTTGTCCAGTTGGCGGCTAAGATCCACGATACCCGAGTCGTCACGTAATGTTCTGGTCAAGGATTGGGCAATTTGATCTGACGTAAGGAGCGGTGTGGGACCGGAACCCGTCTTGAATCGTTCGGCAAAAAAATTGATCACGACTTCACGGGTACCGTGAGAGGTGGACTGTCTCTTGCCCATTGCGTTGCCACCAGATTTCTCAACGATAAACCGGCCAAGTTCTTTGAGTTCACACCAGCATTCCTCATCTCTAAGAAAACTGACGATGCCAGCAGCGGCGATGGCCGGTGTAATCCCAGGGAAATTTAGCATTGCTGCTTTTTGGGACTTCAGGAGGAGTAGAATAGTGGGTCGATACGGAAAGATGGCCAGGGTCCACGGAACAATCCTCAAGACTTAAAAATAGTTCAACTGCCGTAAAAACCCGAAGTGTTGTTCCAGCTTTTATATCGGTCAGTCATACCCCGGAACTGACTATGACAACAATGCTGTCGACCAGGAAGCTGGTCAAACAGCAAATCATCAGCCACGATACCGCCCCGGAGGCTGTGGCATTGACCAAATTTGAGGCGCAGGCACCGCCCGACAGGGCCAGACCGGTATCTATCCAGTACTGTGCCAAATGGTCATTGCCATTTTCAGGTTGAAGCGTCAGGATTCTTCAGCTCATCAAGAAAATTTTGAATGGAGTAGTATCTACCTTTCATTTGACAGATTTTTTTAATTACATTGAAAGAGAAGTTATCGACTGAACCTCCTCGACTACGCGAGTCATCCTCAAGGTTTGATGCCGGAGTTTTGCCCATTATAGATTTTGCAATACATAAAGCCTGATCTTTACTCAGTTTGATGCTTAGATCCGAATATTTAAACTCGGAACCCAGTGTTAATGCAAAGGAATGATGAACTTCACTTGATGTAAGGAACGTCGTCGGATCCATATCGAGCAGTTCAGCAAAATGGCTGACCACGACTTCACGGGTACTCTCAAGGATGCCGCCATCACACTGGTTGATGACGCGTTCGGCGAGCCTTCTGATATTATCGCGTGACCAGCCCGCTTCCATGTAATAACTGAAGATGCCAGCAGCGGCTTTGTCCGGCGACGTATCGGCCGGAAGTTTGCTGTTTCCCACATATCGGGATAAGGGATGAGAGGGAGTATTCGAGAAATCAGGTATGTGGTCCACGGTGCCTTCCCCCAGGCTTGGTTATAGTTTAATTGTTGGACAACCGGACAAGTCAAAAGTTCCACCTTTGCCATCCGTGCGGGCAGTCAGAACTCATAACTGATCCTGGCAATAAAGTTGCAAGCCTTAAATCGTCTGGCCCAATTGTAGGCATAGCTGAGCGCGCAAAAGATTGAAATGCTGCACAAACATCTTTTTCGGGTGACATGCAAAGCCGGACAGTGCCATCCACCTTTGTGCAGGGAGACGGTGGGTACTTCTATCCGGCACTTTGCCAAATGGTCAATGCCATTTTCAGGTTGAAACGTCAGGATTCTTCAGATGATCAAGAAAATCTTGAATGGAGTAGTGTGGTTTCATTTCACAGATTCTCTTAATTACTTTGAGAGTGAAATCCAAGATTGAACCTTGTCGACTGTCCGTATCATATTTAAGGTTTGATACCTGAGTTTTGCCCAAAAAGGAGTTTGCAATATAAAAAGCCTGATCGGGATTCAGTTTGGCGCTTAAATACATATATCTTCTCTCGGAACCCAGTGTTTTTGAAAAGGATTGACGAACTAGTTCTGACGTAAGGAGCGTTGTCGGATCCGTTTCGAGCAGGTTAGCAAAAAATCCGACCACGACTTCACGGGTACTCTCAAGGATACCGCCATCACACTGGTTGATCATGTATTCGGCGAGCGCTTTGATCTTAGGGTTTGACCAGCCTTCTTTCTTGAGAAAACTTAAGATGCCAGCACCAGCTTCAGCCGGCGTCGTATAGGCCGTAAACTGGCTGTTTCGCACGCATTCAGGAATGGGACAATAGGGAGTATTCAAGAAATCAGTTCTGTGGTCCACGGTGGATTCCTCCAAGCTTGATAATAGTCTTGAGGTTTGACTATCGGACAAGTCAAAAGTTCCATCTTTGTCATCCGTGCGGGCAGTCAGAACTCATAGCTGATTCTGGCGATAAAGCCGTTGGCCTTAAAGTGGCTGGCCCAGTGGTGGGCATAGCTGAGCGTGCAAACGGTATGATCGGGAACGTTCACATTGAGGGCCGCTTCTGCCTGATAGCGGTTCCTGA
>JAQFVO010000744.1 GCA_027942505.1 Endozoicomonas sp.
TTCACCTCCCTGTGAGGCGAATCTTGTACAATCCCTGTAGAGGATGACTGCGGAGTCCGCTGAAGTTTCTCAATTGCCACTTCCCTTAGGCTCCCAACTATGCACACTATCCGTCATTCCTGCGAAAGAGGGTGTCGCAAAAGCCCCTTAAAAGAAGGGAACCACAAAGACACAGAGACACAAAGTCTTTTCCGGGCCTGCTCAGGCTACGCCCGGCAGACAAAAAAGGCTTTCTTTGTGTCTTGGTGTCTTTGTGGTTCAACGCTTTTTTGCTTTTTGCGACAGCCTCAAAAGAGGGAGTCAATTGCGCGAGGAGGACAGGGTGGTGAGGTTCGCAGCACTATCGTAGTGAACGAAGGTCGCACAGGTATTAAAGCATTGCTGCTATCTCAGGGCAGCAATGCTTTTTGCTCCATATCCAGCAAATACTGTTTCATCTCCAGCCCGAAAGCATAGCCGGTGAGTTTGCCATTTTTCCCCACCACACGGTGACAAGGCACAACGATTGCCAGCCGGTTGGCACCATTGGCCGTTCCCACAGCCCTGACAGCCTTTGGGCGACCTATGGCATCAGCAATTGCCTGGTAGGAACAGCTCTCCCCGTAGTCAAGCTGTTGCAGCTGGCGCCACACTTGCTGTTGGAAGTCGGTACCGTGAGATATATCAACCGGCGTAGTAAACCGCGTCAGAAAGCCACGAAAATAAGCTGCCAGCTCTTCTTTGGCCTCGGCCAGATGTTGTTGGATGGCGTACCGGTCGGCGCGGCTCATGTCAAAAACCACGGTCGCCCAGCGATTGGGAAGGTTTCTACCCATGGGAAGCACTGCCACAAGGCCTTTCGTAGAGGCGGTCAATTCCAGTTGGCCGAAAGGGGAGTCCACCCGTAGATGGCCCACGGGAGTAAATCTGAAGTTGGAATAAGGGCGGTAATGCATCACACTCACCAATCAAATCAAAAACCCGCCGACAGAGGTTGTTGCAAAAAGCATAAAAGCCCCGAACCACGAAGGACACGAAGAGCACAAAGGAAAAGAAAAGCTCTTCTTTGTGCTCTTCGTGTCCTTCGTGGTTCCC
>JAQFVO010000761.1 GCA_027942505.1 Endozoicomonas sp.
ACCCGACTCTGCACGTTTTAACACGCGTTGGAAAATATCTTTATGAACCTGTAGGTTTTTTTCCGCCAGTTCAAAAGCTCGTCGGGTCATAATGATGGATATGTAGGAGCGGGCAACACCCAGAGCCATTTCCGAGGCAACATTGATCAGGCGAAACTGCTCTGAGCGAGTGGCTGACCGGGCTTTTTGTGCCTCATTCCTGGTCGAGAAACCAGAGAACAGCTCCTGGCGCAGTGCAACAGACGATTCGTATCGGTGCAGGCGATCGCTACTGGTCGGACTACCAGTCCAGATTGCGGGGTTGGATGTCCATTCATAGCCACTTCCCCCATGCAGCTGGACAGTTGGCAGGTAGCTGGCCTTTGCGATGGTCTCTTCATACATTCTGGTCTGTACATGCTGGGTTTGTTGATGGATCCGGGGGTTGGTCATTAGGGCAAGAGACACGGCTTGCTCGAGGCTTTGGGCAGTTACCGTATCCGCATAAACCGTGCAAAACATCAAAATACACAGATAAGTGATGGCTGGATGCATAAACAGCCTTAAGTAGCTAACCATATGAAGTCATATAATTCTGATTCCTTGTTCAGGCACTGGGCTTCGTTACAACTCCGGTCACATAGCTACGGCTATGCTCCCTCCGTTGTGCCTCGCATGGAACCTGCCCAAGTAGCCAGAAATATGTGATTCCATATGGCCAGCTACTTAGTGTCTTTTGTGGTTCCAATTTTAACTTCCCGAAGGAGTAAGCGCTTAATGTCTACCCCGAGATTGGACGCTATCCAGTTAAACCAATAATTTTCCTGCAAGGCGGATACTGAACATCTTTTTCATGGGTATTGTGTCAAATTGGTCAATGTGTATCGGGTCGTGCTCGATAGCTAAAAACATTAAATATCAATCCTCGTTGAACAAATATGAATAAAAAAGGTCCTATTGGTACAATTATTCAGAATTTGGTGAGTGAACAAAATGGATGCTATTCAGGTTTCAGAGACTCTTGCACCCCAAAAAACTGTCAATGAAGAGATGAATGCACATTCCGCCCAGCGCGGACAGTTTTCACACTTCCCATTGGCCGGGTTACCTGACGAAGTACTGGCAAAATATCTCCTGCCTTGTATGCCCATACAGGATGTTTATG
>JAQFVO010000781.1 GCA_027942505.1 Endozoicomonas sp.
AAGTCCTTGATTCTATTGGTGCCGAAGACGAGACTCGAACTCGTACGCCCATACAGGCACTGCCCCCTCAAGACAGCCTGAAACTCAGTAAAATCAGTAAATTACACGTCATGTTTTCTACCCAGATGGGACGGACGTGTAAAAATAAAAGAAATTAAAAACACAATTTTTATACCGAAAAATACTAACAACACTGTCGCTCAACTACCCCGCAAACAGTACTGAAAAACAAATATTTTTGGGCCAGAAAAAACGTCAAGGAAGCACTATTTAAAAAAATAAAAACTGAGGCGTATATACATATTTATATCCCCGACTAAGCCGACAGTACGTACGTACAGCCGGATAGAGTTACCCGAAACATACAGAAATGTCCTCGCATACAACCGTTGGCCACCTCCTGTGTACCAACAAAGCAGCGTACTGAACTCATACTTATCGCCGTCAGCTAAAGAAGGCAAAACCATAGGGACATTACCCTCCACGCCCCCGTCGTTAGCCACAACAAAACAAGCCTTAACGCCTGAAGGAATAGTTGCGAGATGATGTGAAAAAGAGGAAGGGGCGCTACTGCCGGATGAAGTAGTAACATACGTATCAAACCCTAAATACCTGCTTTGCACAAGGGCCTCAAACTGTAACAATCCCGGAGATGTTAGCCCCCACAACAGACCGTCCCCCGCTTTAATTTCTGTCGAATTTATAGCCCACCTGGAATTTTCTGGGGCCGACAGGATAGACAAATAACTGAACGCTTTGGAAGGATCACCGCTAGCCCTGGAAGCACTATATATGTTGTTCGGCGTGACCCTGTAGCTATCCACGGAAGATGGAAAATTACTCAGGTTAAATGAACGTGTCCTCGTCGTGGTAGGGAAATTAAAAGAGGCTGGATTATGGAGAGTATTAATATTGTCCACCCCATACTTATCAGACGCTCGAATATAAGTAAGATCGTTAAGGTCTAACTCGCCGATTCTAAAATCAGAACCGCCGATGAAAATCTCCTTCGGCGTATTTTTTAACAACGGCTGGATTGAAGTTGTCAAATTTAAAACGATACATTTCAACGTAACAAGCGGGTTTGACTCTACGCCATTTTTCGTAACAACGTGGACTTCGTTAGTCAACGAAGGGCTGAAATAAGGACGGACGCCGGATAAAAAACCAGTCTTATAACGCCCTCCATGGGGATACCCATGCAAACCAATCCAATTCGAAACTCCACGAGACCGGATAGAAGCCCAGTACCTCGCATCCTGGCACAGGAAAACATCATTGAAATGAATGTACTGTGGTGTATAAGCCCAACGGCCACCATTGACCATGTAAACACGAGTGCAATTCATAGGTATCGCCGTGTGCGTACCATCTGCGTAAATGCCTGCCAGCAAAACTTTGTGGCCTTTTGCCAACAGACCCTGAAAAACAGAATCCTGGCAAACTGCAACGTAACGAGTTTGAGAACCTTCTTGACGTGCAACAAACGAAAAATCAAAGGATCGGGTAACACCGAAGTACGGCAAGTTGCTATGAAAAATCGTGTTCGAATCAGGTGCAGCGTCAGCAATATCCTTTAGGGGGCGTTCATCCTTCGTTATATGTATTACGGGAGTGCCACCGCTATTCTTCCCTATAAACATACTCATTTGATATGAATAAACCCCTGTACCAGATCAATTTTCATCGTGTAGTTATTTTCAGTCCCCCCCAAATTGAAAATACTCTGTACCCCTATGTCCTCAAAAAAGCCATCGTCGGCAAAAATCTCCTTGGCTGTGACGGTTTTAGCTGCGAGTGAATCCCCGGATAAAGAACCTGACGCAATCAAATTACCGTTAAGCACAACACGGTTATTCTCCGCATCCACAGCAAAAACAAGACTATCGACGCCCTCCTTACCGATAGCAAAAGTATAAACATTAAAACGCTGAGTGACACCCTGAGCATTGATATCATCCAATATCTGCCCGGCAGAAGACTCCCCCGTTACTCGGAGTCCTTCTATATTATGTGGGGGGCCTGCAACACCGGCCATGGAGACCGACACAAGCCAGTAGTAATAAATCATCCCGGGAGCCAGCGACGAATCCGTGTAAGAAACTCCAGAACTGAAACCCACAGGAGAGGCATCGGAAAACGAAGGCGATTCAGAGGGAGTCTCGGTAAAAGGTCCTGCTCTACAGATACTTACTCCCCGGATAACTCTGTCAGGAGACTCCACCCATCGCAAAAACAAGCCATTCGCCGTGTTACTATAACTAATGAAAACAGCTGCCGGAGGGGGTGACAAGTTGGTCAACTCATCATCCGGTACTGGCGGCGCAACAACCGACGCCTGATTCCCCGAAGACCGCACCTGGGCCACGCCGCCATCACTGAGATCACGCACGGTCACAGCACGATCAAGCGGATCACCCCTCTGCCCGACCTGCACAGCCAGTGCTTCAGAAACAGCATCCATCCACTGTCGCGTAGCCGCATCAACATTCGGCGGGGCGGGGGCAGACCGGGCAATTTTCTCATAGCAATTCCTTCATCGAGTCGGCAAGACACAAGAACTCAACGCCATTAGTGCCTTCGATCTTCACCTGCCAACGCTTGGCTTTGGTGCTGCCTGGAATACGGACGGGTAGACCAGAACGAATGGTCTTGGCCAGACGCACTTTGTCATCTGCAATCACAGTAACAGTCACCGGATACGCTTCAGCCTCCACCCGCAAAACAGACAGCCCCAGCGCAGCAGGCAAAACAAACACTTTACTCTGCCAGGTCATTGACAAAGGACTCCCGGCATCGAACTTGAACAACTCACCTTTGTCATTTGCCAGATAGAGAGTGTCGTCTTTTACAGAGAAATGGCCAGCAGCCATATCCAGAGTGAACGTGGTAAAAGAAGCGGTCTCACCGGCTGGGTCAAAGATGAACCCTTTTCCGTCGCTGCCGTACTGGGCAATGTATTTACCCTCGTACTGCCAGGCACGAATTGTGCCAGGCTCATACTCCGACCACTCATGCTTAGTGAAAAAAGGCTCGGTCACTACACTGGCACCAGAACCATCGGCCATAACCAGACCGTCCGGGGAGGCATACAGCGCATAGCCACCCATATCCACCAAAGAACGCTTGGCGACGCACGACTGGTTACTTTCAAGTTGAATAGCAATTATTGCCGAAGGTGAACTGCCCTGTATCACGTAGGGCTTTTTATCAGTGACCACCAAAAGGCCGGAGGCAACCGGCACAAGACCAATGACCTGCCCATCAGGAATAGTGGTGCGAAAATCCAGTGGCCAGGCGTGAGGCACATACGGTTCAGACACACAGACGGTGTTACCCGAAAAGCCGACCAGCGACCCTCCCGGCACAACGCAAAGCCCAGTCAACGGCCCATCAGGATAAAGCGCACTGTCGTCATCGGGCGGCCCGATCCAGTTCTCAGTAATCGCTTGTTCTTGCAGCTCGCCAGGTTCTTTGTCGTCAAGGAACTCATCCCCGGTAATAGCCACCTCCCCGACGAACTGCCAGATACCGGACGACGAGCCACTGTTACTACGGTAAATACGCTTACGGGCACCAGCCCCGAAGTTGTAATTGCCGCCCGGCACCGAAGGCAGCCCCACTTTAACCTTGCCATCAACACCAATCTCATGGGTCAGTGACGGGTCAGACAAAGGACCCTCGGCACCCCACGCATCAACAAACGACACCCGGTACGACTGGTTACGAACGAACGTCAGTACAGAAGTATCGCCATCATCAGTGACAGTTGTCGTCGGCGCGGCGGGGCGGGGAATACCCAACCGAAAGACTTCATTGCCTGAACGAATCTTAGGATACTCATCGCCCGTATAAACAATGCGCTGGCGCACATCATTCGGTGTAATGTTACCCACAACATCCACATCAGCAGCCCACGCCAGCCAGCCGTTATTGTACGGGTAGATGGAGTGAGATTCGCCAGAGACTGACTCGCCCGTAGCCAGCAGCCCTTTCCACGGTGCCAGGTGCCCTTTGTCCAGACGAACATTGTCAGCTATGGTCGCAAGCGCATCGCCCAGTTTCTTGGGGCTGACTTTTGGGGCAAGACCGGCAAACTGTTCAATGGTCAGGCGCATCCGTGCCTCCTTTGTTATACTGGGGGCCAAACAATAAAGAGGGCAAAACAATGAATGAAGAGCTGTTCCAAGGACTGGTCAAAGCAGGCATCGACAAAAAAACCGCGCATAAAGTCGCGGCCTCCTTAAGCCCGGACCACCTCGCCACTAAAGAAGATTTGCTGCGGCTAGAAAAAGTAATACTGGAGTTCCAGCAAAAAACAGATGCACGTTTCTTAAACCAGCAAATGGAAATGACCAAAGAGTTGGCTGCAATACAGGTAAGCACCGCCGATAAACTAGCCGCCAGCAACCGGTTCCTGGTGACGTTTCTCGGCCTTGGCCTGACCGCCTGCGTCCTGTTCACTCTGAATCTCTATTTTCACTGACGGCAGTTTTCACTTTCGCAAACAGCTTGTCGTCGTAAGTATTCTTGCTACTCTTGACCCCCGCCTCAGCAATATAGAGCAACAGCCAAACAAAAAACTTCTCAGTGAGCGTCTTGCCGATGATGTACATAATGGCAGAACGCAGGCCCGCCAGGATGATCTTGAAACTCATACCGCCCTCCTTATTAGCTGTGCTTATATTATAAAACAAAACGCCGGTAGTTGTGGACGAACTCTTCCACAGTGCCCTTACCAGCGTAAGTGTTGTAATGATCCTTCCAGTAATGGGCCAACTGTTCTATGTCGTCGGCATCGGGCAAAGGCGCAGCGACTCGACGATAATGGACGCGAGCCATGGCCACGGCATACGCCAAGTTCCACTTCAACTGCTCATGTTTACTGCGCCCAAGGCACAACAACTGGTCCAGTTTGTAGACAATAGGCTGGGGATACTTGAGGTAGTTGTCCCAGATATCGTCGTGAGTAGCCGGTTCCATTTGTGCTATGCCAAGGGCAGGGCCACCGCCAAGCTGCACCAGGTATTTACCCATGTGGCTTTCCTGGGCAATCGTCCCGAGGATAAGATTGCGGGCAGCAGGGCTGTCCATGTCGAGGAATTTTAAAGTAGGTTCAATAACCTCATGCAACAACTGTTTACTGTCCATCGTCGAGTCTGTCCTTGACTAATAAGTTGATGTTTGCGCGGATGTCTTCGAGCAGATACCGGGTTCTGTCTTCAGACAATTTAATTTCTTCCTTGATCTCGTTCGCCCGGCGCTGAAACTCCTCCCGTAGTTTAGCGTCCTCAGTCTCTCGCCGGGTTGATTCCTTGATCACCATCTCTTTTACGTTTTGCAGCTCGCGGGTATTGTACTCCACGTCTTTTACCAGGACTGCATAGGCAAAGATGCAGCCGAAGAACACCCCGATAAGACTGCCGACAGTCTGTATAATCTGCCCCAGTTCGATCTTCGGCTGGTAGTCCAGTGCCATTAATGCTTTCCTTATTTAGGGTATTTTTCTTTAACCTTTGCACGATGGCTGACGCCATGGTCTTCGGCATCAAATACCTCGTTGAACTGACTATCCGTGTCGCCATAGGCCGCACGTCTGAGCACCTGATACTCCCGCCGTCTAACTTCCTCGACAGTTTCAGACAGTGGACGTTCAGGCATACCAGGCAAAGGCATTAACTCAGGCATAACGCCCTCATCGTCTGGCACCAAGGCGTCATTATACCCTTCGATCTGCCCGCATTTAACCAACCAATCTTTATACTGCCCGAACCAATCCCACTGGATGCCGAGCAAATACAACTCAATAAAGCGATCAACCACAGCATCATTACGCCCTCGGTGATGATTGATACACTGAACGACATCAGGCCAGCTTTTTGTTTCTGGCCGTGGCAGTTCCACTTGGTTACCTTCGTCGTCGGCGGTGTAGAACATGCTTAGATCAATAGTCATTAGTACTGTTCTCCATCAAACTGGTAAGGCAGCTCGACACGCTTCTGACCAACAATTACGGTCTCGCCGTTCAGGTCAGTGACAGTGGAGTTTTTGTCTACGATGTTGAACTTGTTGTCATCTCCCCACTGGGTGCCGTTGTGCTTAAGTTCTTTGTAGATTACGTGCATGTATGATCTGGAAAGATAAGGGCTGACCTTATAGCCGCTGGATTCACTGGTTAAGTTGACAGATTCATGGGAAATATCAGAAGCGAAACCGCCCGCATAAAGCAGGCCATTTAGAATTACACCGCAACTTTTTAATGCAGGAGAAACTGTTCTAGGTACTCCGCTGTTTGCTGTGGGAATTTTATTGAGAAGATGCCCGCCAAAGATTGAGCCGCCAGAGGTAAAGTGTGAGTTAGAAACAATTACGCCACCAAGAGAATCAACCTGACCACTGTCAGCCGACTCAAACGGGTTAGCACTGGTTCGGTAAAAAACCATCCTTAAAGCAGCAGACGGGGTACTTAAATTACCTAAAGTATTACCTGAACCTTCTGCAATGGTTTTATAATCAGCTGTTACATCAGTCCATGAAACCCCCTTGTCTTCAGTACTTAATACCTGATAACACTCCAAACACTTCCTGCTTAACTTATAGTTCTTGCTGGTTCCATCTGGGATAAGACTCTCACCTTCCTCACCAACCGCTAACCAATTGCCCGGTACACCATGCTCTTTCCACTCATCAGGCATGGCATCCTGTGAGCCAATGATGTCTACCATCAGGAATTGGGGGCGGGCTGCTACCTGATTATTCAAGGGGTGATTGTAGAAATAGATATTAGTCTTCCCGCTGCTGGACCATGAAGCGGTGTAGCCTGTCATATCCCAGTCAGGGACGTCTTGGAAGCTGTCATACCCTACAGGGAGAACTCGACAAGCCGCAGTGTCAGAGCCATAGATAGTATCTATACGTGCAAGAAAGAGCTTTTTGTCATTTTTATTCTCGACAATGATTCTCTGCCCTAAGTATAAGGTATGGTCTACGATACCCGTATTACGCAAGGGGGCAGAGCCTGATGTATTGGGAGCCAACACAGTCTCAACCTTGTACGCACCATATAACTCAGCACCGCTAAAAGTCTCACCAGCCACTGCCCTGTTAAAGCTATCAAACAGCAATGCCTGATGGTCTACTACGTTCTTTGCTGAGTAATAGAGCGGGGTGAAGTCGTCGGCGTAGATGACGTCATAGAACTTACCATCAGGTCTCCCTGATCTTTTTCGATCAACTGAGCCACTAGCTAAATACCCGCCAGCAACGGCAAGACCCTCAGTTGCGCCACTAAGATTGAAAGGCTCGTCCCTATTTACTGGTTGTATAGCTCTTTCCTGAAACCAGCTTTGGACTGTACTGCTACTTGCTAAAGGCCACCTTGCACCCTCTGGATTAAACACCGGATGAAAAGCGCCCTGATTCAATCTCGCTACCCTACCCAACAACAAAGCGAAAGTGTCACCAATCTTGTATAAACCCTTCTGAACTTTGGTGTATCCATGCTCCTCAGCGATAGCATCCCTATCAAAACTTGTAGTAGTACGATGTGGGGTGATACTACGGTAAGGTGTAACGTTACCATTCCAGTCAAGGAATATGTCATCAAAGGCGATGGCTCTTTCGGCAGTGGATTCGGTTTCTTGTACCTGAATCCCTGTATCTTTTGAAATATTTACAAAACGACCAAATATATTGAATGCTCTTTTGCCCTTTATATAAAAGCGGTCAACTGCTGCTGTGTTTTGCTGAAAAGTAAACATATCATCTTTATTAACACTGCCAAGTACACCACTATAGGGATACATCGCCGCCAGCAACGGCGTCCAGTTAATATCAAAATGTCCATTAGAATCTGCAACAGCATAAGCGCCTGGCTTGGGTGTAAGACTTCCCTCATCGTTGTGCACGACAGAAACAGCCTCATCCCGTGCGGCCTTGGCTTCCCCTGCCTGCGTCGTGGCAGTATTGGCCCCACTGGTCGCAATAGTAGCCTGCGCCGTACTGCGATCTGCTTCAGCATCCGAGCGATCCGCCTGCTCAGTAGCCTTGACAACTTCACCCTCAGCCTGCTCGACAGCAGTCGAACTGCGTTCATTAAGCGCCGAGGCTTCTTTGGTTAAATCTGCAACCGCCTGAGTCAACTCAGCCAGTTTTTCCTGTGTATCACTCATGCCTTATCGTCCTTGTTCAACATGGCCAGGAGGGTCGTCATTGCGTCAGTAGTGGCAGCGGTAATCGCAAACATGGCACTTGTCGTAGAACCAGCGTCGGCTACCACTTCGTCCCGGGCATCAACCGCTTCGTCCCGTGCATCCTCTGTCTGCATCAGCGCCGAATTAACGTCCGCGAGCTTGCCAGTAACATCCTGTTGAGCTGCGGTAACATCCAATTCCGCCGCTTCTACTTTGTCCAGATAGCCATCCATGGCCGCCAAATGCCCGCTTGCTGTAGAATCCATCCCAGCGACCAGAGTATTTTTGTGGGACTCCATCTGGGTTTGATGGCTGGTAAAGAGACTATTCTGAGTAGCCAGCGCCTCATCTTTTTTCGCGTCGATCTGGTCTGTGTGACCCTCGGCTTGAGAGTCAATAGCCGCCAGCGCCTCAGTGCGCTGGTCAATAACCGCCTGCACTGCGTCTTGCTCTGACTCAACAATACCCTCTGCAACCTGCTCCCCGGTGTCTTTAATGTCCTGGATATACCCGGCAGCTGCATTATAAAGACGAACCTGTTCAGTACCGGCAACAGACGTAATGGTAGACACACCAAACGCAGCAGAAGTCTCAACGCCATCCACCGCCTTAGCCAGATCGCCCTGCAAAGAGCCGACCAGCGCCTGCGACGTATTGCGATCCGCCGCAACCTGTGCAGCATCAAGGGACACTTGTCCAGCGTCCGTGGCTACCTGCTCTGCCGCCGCCGCCACCGCAGTGCGATCCGCAGCGGTACTGGCAGCATCGGTAGCAACCTGCGCTTGCGCCGCCACAACCTGGTCTTTTGCACTTACCGCAGCATCCCGGGCAGATTGCGTGTCGCTCAGGTAGTTACTGAAATCTGTCTCGAAGCCCGCGACTGCGCCGTGCAACAAAACGACTTCATCGCGCAGGGCCTTGGCCTCACTTGCATAGTTCCCCGCAGCCTGAGCCTCAGGCAAAGCCACCAGTTGCAAAGGAGTGTTGTTAGCAGTGAACGTCAGTGTGCTGGCGCTGTGTGCAGTATCAACTGCGTAGGTAACAAGATGCAGTTTCCCCGTAAGCAGTGTTTTTTCCACACCGTCGCGGTTAAACAACAGTTCGTAATACAAGACAGCAGGCGGCAAAGCCTCCGTGCTGCCCAGCGAGATTGCAGGGAAAGTACCGTCCGCATTGCCATCAACGCTGATACGCCGCAACACCTCCCTTGCAGGCAGGGCAGGTTTCAGGTTGAAAGTCAGCGAAACCCCACTGGCATCCAGCGGGGACCCTTCGGCATCTGCCAGTGTGTAGGTGACGGGGAACGTAAAAGTGTCCCCGTGAGTGACTTTGAAATCCATTTCAGGCCAGCAAGAGATTAGCAGTACTTATATTCTACATCATTCTGAAAGCCACTGCTTAGCGCCAGGCAACTGATTCAGGAGCGGTGTTGAACGGTACAACTTCTGATCCCAGTCCTGCTGAAGCAGCGTGATCAAGTGATCGAACGATGGCCCCAAAAGCGCCGCTGCCCTGCGGTCTGAATCGCCGTAGCCAGTACCCAGGTTCATGGCCAGTTCAGCAGGCCCGTAAACACCAGCGCGGCTACTCAGTTCAAACAGGTAACTATCCCAGGCCATGTTGTCTGTACGACCCTCTTTGCCGAAAAGAGAATACTGCAACAGCTCCCTGGCTTCCCAGCCGAACGCCGCCAGCCCGAACAACAAGACAGATGCCGTAATTAGCGGCAGTGCTCCGACAGCTACGGTAGTGCCGTATATCTTGATGTTCTCAACAGTAGAACTGGTTTTTCTCGTCGGCGTCATCTGCTGCTTTATACTTTGCAGAAATGGCAGGACAATGATCTTGCCATAAGAATAAAAGAACGACTTCAGGTGCCAGATCAGCATGAACCGGGGGTCACTGGCCCAGGCCGGGCGCTGGGAAGCATCGGGGCGCACAACACTCTCCTCGACAAAACGCAGGTGTGCTGCCTGCACCTTGGCTCGCAGTGCCAGCTTCTCTTTCTCCTTACGCCGGGCGTAACCAGTCAGGTTATCCAGTGCAGCCACATCAGCAGCCTTGAACACCTTACCGTCCCATTTGTCGTACTCAGCCGTAGTCAGCCCGAACTCCTGCAAATACCGAACGGCTTTTGAGTCCTTCTTTTTAGCCAGATCAACCCACCGTTTGATACTGCTTTTTGCCAACTGGTAATTAACGACACGGGTATAGTTGGTCCAAGCCTCTTGCCCGTTGAAGTGGAACAAAGCATCCAGCACCTGCTGAGACTTCTCGGACGAATAGCTGGAGCCGAACATCTCCTGCAACACCGCCTGGGAAATCCGCTGCCCTATAAGACCCACTTCCCGCACTTCATCTTTCAGCAGTTTGTACTCATCCCGGCTGAACGCCTGCTTGCGCCACAGCTCGCCCATCTCCCGCATGGCATTGAACATACCGCTAATATCCCGGTTACGCAGCACACCGCCCACAATGTCAGGGAAAGAAGACAGTGTACTGAAAGCCAGTACCAGCACAGACTCATAAGCCATAATGGTTGACATAGCCGCCTGCACGTCCGGGTCGATCTCAGAACCCAATTGGCCAAGGTTGGCACGAGTCAGGGTCTCTGCCCGCTTGCGCCCGGCCTCTCGCTTGGTGTTGTAGATATGCTCCAGATAGCCTCTGATACCTGCCGCAGGGGAGTAGTAAGACAGCTTACCGCCCGTAACTTTCATGTAACCATAGTCTGTCAACTTATTGAGCATCAGCGTGTGGTAGTTGGCACCTGAGTCATTAATCATACCTTTAAGTTCAGCCCACTTCTCATACTGATCGCCACTCAAGCCGTCCTCGAACTGCTGGATCATCCCCTCAATCTTTTCAAATGCCTCTGTACCCTGTTCCGTGCGACGCAGGTTAAGGTAACGGTTGAGCTGAACTTTTAATTCAAGCGGATCAATGCCCAAAATGTTGTAGGCATAGGCTTTCTCAATAGACCGGGCACCGTTTTCGCCCTGGTGTTTCTTGTCCTCAATATCCATGTTGTCCGCTGGAGTCAGCTGTTCGGTAGAAGTCATCTTGTCACGCACCCACTGCCGCGCAGAAGCCGGATCAATGGCCTTGTCAATCAGGGTATAACCGCCGAACCCACGCTCAAACTCAGCCCGCTTAACAGACGACGCAACGTAGTTAAACATCATCTTGGCGAAGTCGGTTTCCATCAGGTTGTGCTTGTTCAGTTCCTCAACCATCTTTGGTGAGCTGAACCAATCCCGGGCACGGTTATGGACAAAGCCAGGGCCGAGTACCGACTGATCCATAATCACGGCCAGCTCGTAGGAACCGCCGCCGTTCAGGATATTCTCGATCACCTCATCAGCGACTTTTTCAGCCCGCTCAACCATTTTTGAACGGATATTTTCAAGGTCGTAGTCTTTACCCTGATCTTCATAACGCTGCACTTGCTGGCGGGTCCACTCTTCAGCCTTGTGCTTGACCATGATCTCCTTGGCCAACCCGCGCCTGGCAGTCAGCTCCATGGTATTCATTACCACAGGGAAGTAGTTCTCCAGATAACCCATGGTCGGCAGTGCATGTTTCAGGTAACCGGCGTGTAAAGTGTCCAACGCCTTGCGGACCAGCTTGGCAAAGTCCGTAGTATAGGGACCGCCGTCGTTCAGCTCTTTGATGGCTTTCACTACTTCCTGCTGCTTCTCCGGTCTCACCTGCTCGTGGATGCTGAAGATACCATTTGGCTTATGGTAGTAATCCTTGAGAGACTTGTTACCAATACTGGTATCCATGAACTCTGACCAAAGTCGTCCACGGGCGCTGAGCACACGGAAATGAAAACCACCGTTCAGCTTTTTAAATGTGAGCCGGTTATACAGAGTTTTATCGCTGCCGGGGGCCAGGTGCCAAGCGTCAGCATAGTCTTCATCCAGATCACGCAGCTGTGAGTCACTGGTTCTCAGGAAGGTGCTGATCTTCCAGGCGACACCTGCCTTGGACGCCTGCTTCTTGATGGCCAGCGCCAGCCCTTTCATCTTGCCAAGCACAGGCCCCAGAACCTTTTTACCCGACTCATCCAGCTCAAACGCAACAGGATCAGCCTTGCCCCTGTTCTCGATCAGGCCCCGAAAGGCACCCGACTCGATCAGCTCATCCATGACCTGGCTGACACTCTTGTCCAGACCGAACCGCTTTTTGATAAAGTCAGCAGCGGCGCGGAAGAACGTTCGCAGGCGGGCGGCCATACCACGGGCCACCGTATCCTCCTTGGCAAAACTACCCTGCTTACTGGCCGTGTCGTATAAGTGAGCGCCGACCTTATCCGCCAGCCATTCGCGCTTGGTCAGGCTGCCGCCTTGCTCCCGGTACTGCTTATAGGCGTCAGCCAGAATGTTTTTCTGGTTGTCGGTCAGGTTATCGAAGAACCGTTGCTCAAGGGCGTGGGCCAGTTCGTGGGCGAGGATGAACATGCGGTTGGCACGGTTTGCTTTTTTTGTCTCGCTCAGGTCCTGCAAGACAATGACTGACTGGTCGCCAAAAGGAATGTGGTATCCAAGACCTTTGTGGTTCTCAGTCAGTTTGTTGTGGGATGGCAGCGACGCATGGTTTTCGTTATACCAACTACGCGAAACAATGGTGACGCCGTGCTTAGCACCGAGCCTGTGAAAGACGTTCTTAACAAAGTCTTTTTCGTCACGGGTCACGTCGCCACGGGCGCGGATAATCTTTGCCGACTTCGGTTTTTTCGGGCCGTCGAAACGAGGGTCATGCTCAACAGGCGGTAAAACCCGGTCCGGGTTTAGCTGGATATCAGACGTATCGGTCTGCAACTCACCAGGGTCAACGTCAGGCCGCCTTGGAGCATCTTCCAATAATGAACGTTGGGCGTTCTCGTCATACGTCCTGATCTTTTTGTCGTTACGCAGATCAGGGGCGTCATCAAAAGGAGTCCGGTTCTCGGGGGTAAGCTGGTCGCTGATTTCAGCTTCACCGGCAATACCCTGAGCGCGATCATAGTCACGAAGTAACGCCTGGTCTTCAGAGTCAACCCGCTCGGTCCGCTCCCCGTCCGGTCTGTCGTAAGAGTACCCCTTCTCGACCTGACTCTTGAAGCGTTGCGGACTCATCAGCTCACGTAGGTCAGCACTGGTATTACGGATGAAAGTACTGTTTGCCCCCAATGAACCGCCGAGGATTGAGGCTGCGTAATAAAGATCGTCAAGCTCACCCCGGATACGGTTCAGCCCCTCCCCCTCGGCGATGGCAGACGTGAAACGCATCAAACCCGACACTTTCTTGTTAGCCTCTGCCAACAGTTTTTGGTGCTTGATGTTGGTAACCGCAATCTCCTCCTCGATCAGGAAATATTCGCCAGGCACCCTCGCCGTGGAAGCTAACTGACGTTGTACCGCTACCCAAACAGAAGCCTGTTGAAGATCTAAGTAAGCATCTGC
>JAQFVO010000783.1 GCA_027942505.1 Endozoicomonas sp.
TCACCTCAATGCGTTGGGCAATGGAACCGAGCACGTCCTTGGTGTAATCCAGCGCACCGCTGTCCGCAACAGCCGCAAGGAATTGCTGCCAACTGTCTTTAAGGTTGCTGACATAACCCGACAGCAAACTCATGTTTTTTGCCGCTGCCCCTTCGGCGCTCTTGCCAATTTCAGCGACCAGCAAGGCAATGGTATCGCGCCCAAGCTTTCCGGCCGTGGACAGTTTCTGTAATTCCTGCACATTTTTGTCGGTGGCCTTTTCCAGCAGTTCCCAGACCGGGACGCCACGCTCCACCAGTTGCAGGATTTCCTCGCCCTGGAGTTTTTGCTTGGCCCACGGCTGACCAACCGCCAGAGTGATACCATTGAGCCGCTCCATGCCACCGCCGAGCTTCGATGCCTGATCGACAATGGCCTGCCTGAACTTGAACTCGCTGACGTTGCCAACTGGCAGCAGCGGGGCCGAGTTATCGGCCGGCTTGATATAGATACTGCCGGCACCGATAAAACTACGATCTGTCGTAGACATAGGGTGATCTCCTTATCAGGAAGGTGGAAGTTATAGAACGACGTCAATATGCAGCTGAACATCAGCGAACGACAGATGGGCGTTGCTTGGAGCGATATCAAACTGGGTTTCACTGACTGATACGCTTCGGGCTTCAGGCGTGAAGCGCTGAGCGGCGGTAAAGAGTTCCCGAATAGAGTGTGTCAGGTCGATGAGTGCGTAAGTGGTATCAGCATTGGTTTTGGTGACCACGCTGATATTCAATTCCATCCGGTACTTTGCCCGGTTTCCCTGACGCTGTTCTTCGCTGATCGATTCCAGCTGCACCAGTATGGCGGGAAGGTCTAAATCCTGCTCTTGACCGGTGGCTGAATAGCCAAGCAGTGTGTTCTTTGAAACCTGCTTTAGATGAGCGATCAGGTTATCAATAATCTGTCGTTCAGGATTCAACGTGGAAGGCATAGTTCAGTTCCTGGTGCAGCAGATCGGTAAAGCGATCCAACAGTGCCGTACTGAGTTTTTGCAATGATGCTTCAGCCTGAGCTTCGATAGGTACGGTTTGCTTTTCCAGTGGCAAGCCCATCCACATCCAGCGCCCGGAGTGTCTGGATTGCTGGTAACTGTGCTGCCAATTTGCTTTACGCTGAAATACCAACGTCTTGTCAGTATTGTGTGGTTGC
>JAQFVO010000787.1 GCA_027942505.1 Endozoicomonas sp.
GGTAACCGGGCTGACCGATTTTGCCCAGCGTTTCGCTATCGAATACATTTATGGGCTGTTGCGGTGATCCCCGTTTACCGGGGGAGGGCACCGCGGTGGCCGGGGCCAGGTTGTCCAGCGCAACCAGCGTCAGCAGCGTAGCTGCAGCTGCACTATTGCTGTCAGGGCGGGGCGCTGAGGACTGTTTCTCACTGGACTGCTGTTCGCCATCTTTGCGTTCCAGCACACTGCCAAGGCTCTGGGCCAGTGAAAAGGAAGAGCAGATGGTGGCGACTGCCTCAGTGACCACCCGGGCCGTGGGCAACCAGCATGAGGCGATGGTACAGGCCAGCTTGACCTTATCCAGTACAGCATCTGTGTCGTGTTGCCCTGCTTTTTTAACGGCCGTCTCGCCCGCGTTTGCTGTTGTTGATGCCACTAATTGTCGCAGCCCACCTTCGGGAACGTAGGCAGGGGAGAGGGAGGAGAAAAAGCTGGTAATAGGAGGCAACACTGTCACAGAAAAACCTGCGGTTGAGCCGCTGTCCGTGGGCGATGGGGAAGAATAAAGATCCGGGCCGGCAGCTGAGCCTGGCGCTGATTGATGAGTAGGAGAGAGTAAATTCAAGGTTTCCTCCGCACTTGTCTTATGACTGGAGCAGACGCAACCGGAAAATACATTTATTGTCGTTTATAACAGGTCACGTCTTGTGTCGCCTTAAACCGCACTGATGATAGATTCGAGATCAGTGATCAGAAAACAAGCAGTGGATGCTTGACTGAGGCTGGATAATAGCTGCTTTGCTATGACTGGTTGGGGTGGGATAAGAACACTTGGCACTGAAAAATTGTGATCAGATCACTGTGCGCAATGACAGTGGGGAGAGAGTCCTTCCCTCCCGCACCCTGTCATCCCTACATGGACTGTACGGGATCCACAGCCCAGGGATAGCCGGTTGGATGGCTGTCCCTGCCGAGTGGATTGCGAACAATCCCTGTACGCAATTTGAAGGCGGGAACCCTGATGTGGTCAGATGGTCAGATTATCCATCGCACCAGGAAGACACCCATGAATAAGCTGTACGCAGTCTACATTCTTGCCAGTCGTTACCGAGGTGCTCTATACACTGGTGTTACCAACCAGTTACTAACGCGTATATGGGAGCATAAACAGGACATAAACGACGGATTTACCCATCGGTATCACGTCAAAACACTGGTCTGGTACGAACTGCACAACGACATTAGCAAAGCAATCAGACGAGAAAAGCAGATAAAGCAGTGGAAGCGTGAATGGAAGATTAATTTGATTGAGCGGGACAATCCCCGTTGGTGCGACCTGTATCAACAACTGCTGTAGTCTTCCCTCCTACCTCAATTGTGCCCTCCACCCTGTTGACCCACAGCGCAGGGATAGCCGGATAGATGGCTGTCCCTGCCGAGTGGATTGCGAACAATCCCTGTACGCAATGACAGCGGGGACAGAGGTCATCCCACCCGAAGCAAAAAAAGGAAAGCAAAAAAAGGAAGCAAAAAAAGGACACCCACTTTTATCAGTCGAGATACTTATGGGTGTTCTTTTTTTCTTTTTCTCTTCTCCTCCCAACTCCACCACCGAAGTCGCTGAACTTACCGATGGAATATTTGTCGAACGATAGTAACTAATTGACAACCGGATTAGGACATGCCGAAAATTTTAATGTTGGCTCAGCGTTGTGCCACAGCAGAAACTGTAAAAAAGAATGCCATGTTTGATTACATCAAGGGCAATAAAGCCCGGGAGCTGGCTGCCTTGTTGCTAACCTGTCCCAATGGGTTCAAAAGCCTGGTCCATGAAGGGCAGGAGTTCGTGCCTCTGCAAGAGGCTATCAACCGGGG
>JAQFVO010000800.1 GCA_027942505.1 Endozoicomonas sp.
GCTTTAGACCTGCAGCGTTCGATGTTCAGGCCAAGGAGTCTTATGCAGCAGTCTGTTGATTCTTTCTGTTCAATTCTCTGAAGCACTGTAATATTCCAAAACTCTGGCTACTACGTTGTTTGTCGTCTGTTCCAAAAACGTCAGATCATGAATCGATGCAGGAACATCTCTTAGAAAGAAAAACAGGACACCCGTAAATATCTCCACTAAAAACAGGTTGTCCTGTTTTTGCTCAATGGCCTGGTGCAGAGCTGGAGGCATGCACTCATCATATTCAACCAGGCAGACAAATTATCCGTTGCCTGTCATCCCCAGAGCGCTGCAGGGCTGGCTGCCATGGCTGACGGACAGATACCCCATCTAAGAGGCTGTCGCAAAAGGTCAAGTTACTGTGCTGTCATTCCGTAAGGGATTGTACGGAACCCATCTGGCAGGGATAGCCATCTATCCGGGCATTCACCTCCCTGTGAGGTGGATCCTGTACAGTCCATCTACAGGATGACAGCGGAGTCTGTGGTCGTTTCTTAATGGTCACTTCCCTAAGCTCTTTTCTACATCCTTGAAGATGTGCGGTGAAAAATGGATCCAAGAGGACCTTTTGCGACACCCTCCTTCGGGTGTTGCAAAAAGCATAAAAGCCTTGAACCACGCAGGACACGAAGAACACAAAGGAAAAGCTCTTTTCGTGCTCTTCGTGTCCTTCCTGGTTCCCTTCTTTTCAGAGCCTTTTGCAACAGGTTCCTTCGTGGACAAGGTTTTGGGTTGGATCAGGAGAGTCTGTCTATTTTTTGAACCAAATCAATTGTTGCTGGTCAAACGTTGACCTACCTAATTAGTTTTCAAAGGAATAATCCATGCGATCAGGGATGAACTGCGTCACTCCCTCAAACGTCCCCAGCTTTGCCATTGTGGAAACGGATCCGACTTTCCCTGTTGCCACCAGAGGTTTAGTAAGCAAAACAGCCCGGTCTGATGCTGGCCGCCCTGTTCGTCACAGACATATCACTGCCACTTCTGACCAGCGTGGTGAGTTGATTTCCGACATCCTCAGAGCATTGAGCAATATTGATATTCCACTCAACAGTATACTGTTGCGAAATATGGTAGATAACGCCCGTCATGATCTTACCATGATGCGCCAGAACCATCTCGGGTTGGATGAATTAATCTATCCGGAGTCTTTGCAAAAACTGATTAAATTCCTTGTCGGAATGGACAACCTGCCTGAAAATATTTCCGTTCTCCACTCGTTAGCGAAGCTGGGACTGGGACTTGATGGTGAATTTTCAGACTTTACAATCCAAATACCTCCCCGACCATTAAAACAGCTCTTAGCCAACACCCGCCATGAAACAGTACTGAAAATTCTTGACCGGAATTCCAAAACATTAATATTTATGGCAGATCCGGACTTTATGGAAATATTGGTGGAGTACATGACCAGGAGGCAGTTACAGAAGGCCGCCCGGGAGCTTATGAGTGAGCAGACAAGATGTTTGGAAATTTATAGTGGATTCAATAAATCTTTACGGTTTTCCGATGCTTCAGCACCGTATCTGATCACAGCCATGTTCGAATTGTCAGGCCTCGGAAATGGCAGCCCTCATGCGTCACAGGATTTCTGCCAGTCAATTTCCGCCGCACTCAATTCAGAGCATTTTACACTGAAGCTTTGTTGTCTGGAAGTTAATGCACAAAGGCATAAAAAGCTCATCTTGAAAGAGTTGCAAAAGCTCGATAGTAACAGGCAGGAACATTTTCTGGCATGTGCCTTTGTATTAGGCCAGTGGGAATTATTTAATCTGTTGCTGACCGTCACCTCACCCACAATTCTTAAACAGGTGTTTAATAACAAAAGGAATATTCTACACGTTTTGGCGACAGCAATTCCAAGCAGGGATTCTTATGGCGTATCAGCCGATTATACATGTCTGCTGGCTTATCTACCCCGCTATGATCTGTTGTTTCAACTTCTGCCCGCTGAGACTTTGGCCAATCAACTGGACTTGAGTGGTGCAACACCGCTGTTGCTTTTATATCAACATAACTACGAACAATTTGCATCAACACACATATCCGAAGCGGACGACCATCAACTGGTCAGAGCCCGGCGCAGTGCTCTGATCAAGCTAACTGCTTCTGCTCATCTCATTGTCTGTATGCAGAATCATCTAAAAGGCAAGTTCCCGTTAAATATGAATTGGTTTTTTGAGTTCCTTCACTTGTTTAAATCCATGCCGCCATCTTCGTTCAAAGCAGATATCTTGCATTTTTTCCCGCATGACAACTATCTTGATCTAAACCTTAAGCCCTTGCCCTTTGCATCACTGTTACTTCAGCCTGTTATTAATTATTTTGAGCGTCACCCTGACACGTTACGGGGTGAGCAGGAAACACTGGAATTACTATGGCTAATGGGCCAAAACGGACTACCGGTTGAATATTCTGCGCTGGTACTTCGGTTTGTTACTCCGGGCATGCAAAAAAGACTACTGAAACACCTGTCAGCAACGCCTGATGATCGCGACTCACTATTTATTGAACGGTGCTACGACGTATTGTATCGAGTGAAACGGTACTATCCATGGCACCTGATTGGTCTTGGGGTTGGCGCTGGCTGTGCACCGGTTCCAGAGAGATCTTATAGCGAACATTTCCTTAATAAGGTTGCTGAATTTAGCAGGGAACACACAAAAGAGACGGTTCCAAAAATCCCCGGACTTTGGGAAGCAGAGCTGATCAACAGCAGGCATAGTAAAGTGTACGGTCGCAGTGTGGCATTTCCTGCCACAGAAGTACCTCAGGGGTATCGCCGTTTCAAGTTCCTGAAACAGCGACATGGCTCCACAGAAGACTGGCATGATTTTATCCGCGAGCAGCCACAGCTGGATTTTTTTCGAACCTGTAAGGAGCTGGGTCTTGAGAGCGCACTGCTCAAACCACGGGGCATCTATCGCATGACCAATGCCCTGAATAAGCTCAAGGCCTGTAGATTGCCGAATGAAACCCTGGCATCCATTGCGCTGGAGCCTGATGGTTCTGCACTGCTACAAGTCTTTGATGATGACAAAAACACCAGCCTGTATCACCACTATCCTTATGAAACTGAGGGAGTAGCAGGTCTCTCAGTGCAGGCATCGTTTGATGGCCTCAGGCTGTTTGCCAGAGACGCTGGCCGTCTCTGGCACCACAACTTTCAGGCACCGGATACAATAAGCTCATTCCATAATGCGGCTAACAGAAGATCCTGGGTACCAACACCCTTTTTTGCCAGTCAGAATATTCCCGGCACGATGGGGGAGTGGAATGCCCAAGATTACCCAAACATAGCACCTGCCCCGGTGGGGATGAGAGACTGGGCTGATATCCGCTCATTTTCTGAGCACACCACTTACCGCTTTGGTATGACAGAGAACTATTTTACGACCAGTTGTAAGGGTCAGGGTGAAGTGCGGATTACTGAGCTTGGGAAAGTATTTTACGGGCTATGGATTAACTGGTTGAGGGTCCGCCATGACACCGACAGCCTGGACTACAAAAATGCCGGGCAGATGGATCAGTTGCGGCAAGAGCTGGTGACGATCGCCACTGATCTGTTTGCCAACGCCTATAAAATTAACCCGGAAGTCATGCGAGCAAAGATACTTAACGAATTCCCGGCAGAGTCACTGATTCGGACAGTGCTGGAATGTGGTTATTGGTGTGACCCGAAAATCCGTTATGTCCGGGATATCAAAACAGGCCGCTTTCCTGATGAGGTTTATCCGGATCATCCCAATCAAAGCTTTAACCCTGTTATGTTGAACCCAGGCACAAAGAACCTGACTGACTGGGGAATTTGGCGTTCATCAAGAGCCAAAGGACCAAATCTGGGTGTTAACTCCGGCAACCTGCCACTGACCCATCTGGACAGCCTGTTCTGGTTTGCCATACATACAGGGTGGCAACTGCATGAGGGGGCCACTCCCTGAGGAGTTGTCCTGAAATAATTTCCACATTTTCAGGGACGCTGCCCGCAAAAGCACAAATAGTTTTTGCCTTTGCGGGCAGCAACCTGAAATGTTTGAAACATCTCCCATGGTCAATCTCCAAAACGCAGTGCAACAATCCACCTGTAACGTGCAGGCGCTGGAGGTCAGTTCAGGCGTCCTCGGTTTGATATTGCCGCTCTCCGGCGTCGCCATCTGCCAGAATTGTCATCATGTCAGCTTGGTGACCACCCATCTCCAGCAGAGCCTGAGCACAGTCTATATGGCCGTATTTGAGGGCTAAATCCAGAGGGAACAAGCCGGCAGCATTCCTCATATTGACCTTGGTGTCAGCGATGCCCAGAAGCAGTCTCAGACATTGCGTGTTGCCATGCAGGGCGCAATAATGCAACGCTGTCATGCCATCAGGACTACTTTTATTGACCTGTATACTCTTTGCCGAGAGTAAAGCTTCTAATGGGCCATCAAGGCCCCCTTTGGCAGCTCTGCAAAGCGGCGTAAGCCCGTTGGGAACAGGATCATTTACCCGGCAGTTGTCTGCACTCAGCAGAACTTTTATGCAGCGTTTATGGTTCCTTTCGACAGCGTGGTCCAGCGGCGTCCGGTGAAAAAGATCCCGTTGGTTGATGTCCACGCCATCAGTCTCCAGCAACAGTCTGATACACTCCTCACGGCCGTGTCGGGCGGCACAGGTCAGTGGGGTCCATCCCGTTTCAGTCATCTCATTAAGCGGGATGCCGTCTTTATCGAGCAATAACAATGACCTGAGACATTGTGTGCGGTCATATACGATGGCGCACAGTAACGGGGTCCAGCCTTCCTTGTTCCCCAGGTTGACCAAAATGCCTGCAGTGCCCAGCAATGCCATGACACAGGCATAATGGCCTTCAATGATAGCGCTGCAAAGCAGCGTATTGCCTGCGGGATTTCTATTGTTGACTCTGCTGAGGTCGACTGATAGCAGAAGTTTGGTGCAGCTTGCGTGGCCATTCTTAACGGCACAGTCTAATGGTGTCCAACCCGCATCATTTCTGACATCGATCTCAATCCCTCTGGCCCCCAGAAGTGCCGTGACACAGGCAGTGTGGCCTCTTTCGGCGGCGAAATGCAAGGCCGTGCAGCCACCAGAATTTCTCTCATTTACCTGAATATTCTCGACGCTAAGTAGCTCCATGACGCAGTACGGGCTACCCCCTTGTGCAGCCCTACCAAGCGGCGTATAGCCTTCAACACTGAGATCATTGACGAACTCGTCAGCGCCTGCCGACAGTAAGACACCGAGACACACGAAGTGGCAGAGCTTGGCAGCATGGTCCAGGGGGGTCATCTGGTCTCGATCTTTCAGGTTGACCTGTATGTCAGGATGTCGCAACAGCACTTTGGCACACGATGCCTGGCCATATATGGCGGCGCAACCAAGGGGAGTCAAACGCGCTTCATTGATGAGATTGACCTGAATACCGTCTGCGCAGAGCAGTGCTGCAGTTGCACCTGTGTGACCATGCGAGATAGCGTAGTGCAAGGGGGTCCAGCCATCGCTATTGACCGGATTGACATTGATACCAGGGGCGCCCAGGAGTGCCCGGACACAGAAGGAATGACCAGATATGGCAGCGCCATGCAGCGGCGTGTTGCCGTTGGAATCAGCGTCATTGATGCGACAGCTGCCAGTCTCCAGCAGCTCCCCGACATATGCCCGATGGCTTGGAACAACAGCGCTGTGCTCATTTTTTACACTGTCATTGTCCGGACAGCCGCCTGCAGCCAGCAGGGCCTCAATACAGTCCAAGTGCCCATATCCTGCAGCCAGGGTCAATGCCGTGATACCTGATGCAGATTTGGCATGTATCTCAGCACCTGCCTGAAGTAACGCGATCACGCATGCCCGATGACCATTCCTGGCGGCGACATGAAGGGGCGTCCAACCGTCAGGATTTCTTCTTTTGTTGACCTGAATACCCGGAGCCGCCAGCAGTGCATTGAGACACTCAATGCTGCCCGATTTGGCAGCGCAAGACAGGGGCACAGGGGAACGAGGAGTACGTACACCATTAACGTCTAGTGTCGTAAATTTCAACAGATACTCCACACCGGGAAGAACTCCCGCAAGGGCAAAAAACGCTAGCAGATTAATGCCACTTTCCCTGCATTTCTCCATTGAGTGACCACAACGGCCTGAGAGCAGGAGCCTGGCCAATATCTGTGGTTGATTAAGTTTGTATGCCTGGCTGAAGAGACGCTTGCAATCCCTGTCGGTCAGCAGCGTTTTGACATTGTCTTGTGAGAAGTCAGAGATCTGCCAGGTCGCAAGCTGCCCTGTGACAGACGCCAGACCCGGTTTGCCTTGCAGTGCTTCCAACACCGGGGCCAGCAAGGGAGTGTCCATCAACCAGTGCAGAGTTTGTGGCGTGATGGTCTGTTGTTGCGCGAGTTGATCACCAACACACTGGCACAACCGTTTTTTGAAATCATCCGGATTGTGTACCAGTTTACTGACCAGCTGATTCGAGAGTGCTTGAATGATCGGTGCCGGCGTCTTGCTCAGCTGGGCATTGATGGCAGGATTGAGGAAGAACGAGGCAATGTCTGCGGGGTCATCAGTCTGTTCCATTGCCTGAGTCAGCAGGGCATGACTGGTATTTTTCGGCCAGGTGGTGAAGTCGAGAGTGATTAAATGAGGCAGCGTAATCGAGATGTGATTATCCGTGTCAAAAGTGCATGGCTGACCGGCGCGTAAAGCCGTGTCATCGGCAAATACCCAGAAAAACAGTTCGCCGATGGTCCCGATACAGGCACCCGGTGCACCTCTGACAGCACCGGGAATCGTGGCAAACACTTGCACCGCTGACTGGCAGAAATGATTGCTTAGCCAGGCCAGTAACTTTTCCCGGTGGCGGTCCAGGCGATAGCTGTGGTCGTCGTTTTGTTCGATCAGACTCCAAAGGTTAAGTGGTTGTTTCTCAGCTGTTTTCAGCAGGTGGTTGATTGGTTGAAACAATTCACCATCGAAAGCGTCGGTTTTTTCACTGGTCATCTGTGAAGGTTCGATGACATCGGTTTCCCAGGCGGCAATTCCCAAATCGTTCAGGGTACTGCTGAGCTGGTCTGACCACTTGGCAGACAGTTGCCGCAGGATGGAACATGCGCTGACCGACAGCTCAGCCATTGCCAGGAAACGATCGACAAGGCGATCACTCAGAACGCGTGGGGCAGACGGATCGACAATGGGTGGCAGGCCGATGGCCTGACAATAAATGTTGTGCAGAGCGTTGGACCAGTGTACTTCCGATCCGGATGGAATAATCACCAGCGCCTGACGTTGCTGCTGAAACATAAACGATGCAATACAACGTTGATACAGCTCTTGTCTGACCTGGAACATTTTTCCATCCAGCCCTTTCAGGCCAGCTTCAAGATTGATTAAGCTGCTGGCAAAACGGCTGTGCACCCCGGCAAGGCAATTATCAATGTCGGTCAGACAGTCATGGAGCCGGGTAGCGATATACTCACTCTGATCAGTGCAGGAGTGTTGATGATTTTCAAGCATCGATACCAACTGGTGAATATGGTATCGGGTCTCGCGATAAATGGGTAACAAATTGCCTGTAGAATCGTATGAGGGTGACTTTACTTTGTTGTAAAAAGTACGTATAGCATCGTCATACTGGTAATTGACAAAATTGGGAGCCAGCTGCCTTAGCTTTTGAATATCACCGAGGAACTGGGCCTGAATGGCTGAAAACGCCTCATCGCGCACTAATGCAGGGTAACCGCTGACCACAG
>JAQFVO010000814.1 GCA_027942505.1 Endozoicomonas sp.
CCTGTTACTGCTCTCACGTGGCGCCATCATCTACAGCAGACTTAGTGACAGACTTAAATCTGATCCGGAGATTCAAAAGATTGCCGAGAATAATTACGCTAAATTCACCCATCAGACCAATCAGTACTTCACACTAACTGCCTGAAGATTCATCAACTATTATTCTTCCCGTAAAGTTTCACTTTGGGAGGTGAGTTTTTAACTCCTGGCAAGGCTGCGCGAGCTAACAGTATTTTAATGCCACCAAAACTGTGGATCGTACAAATGATGCGTCGAAGAGAAGTCCTGACGTTTTTTTCACACCACTATTCGTTGCTGTGCACTATATTGGCACAAAAAATTTCATGGAACATACAATAATGAATATCAGGCTGACATCTGATCCCCGCGACGAACTTCGTTACTTCACGAGTCCTCGGTGGTGTTGTTCACAAACCCGTCAAATGCAGCGCGAGAGGCTTTTTGACAGCAGCAATGGCAACAGTTTTTTGATTCCTGTCAGCGTCCGCAACGACAGGTATCGGAGGGTCACGCTGCCCGAAAAAGTCGTGGCGTTCTTTCTGTCTGGCTGTTATGAGGAACGGGTCATACCGCTGCAATCGAACGATCGGATCTATGTTGTTGATGACGAAGCTGGTTTTCCGCCCGGCCTGGCAGAATGTACCATTGAATTAAGGAAGAAAAACATCTGGGTAGTGCAAAAGGTGTTAAGGGCAATTCGGCACGTCAGAGGCTTTCCAATCACAGGTGAACGGGCAGAGTGCGATTGTTGTGAAAAATCCCTTCCCGTCGGACTGCATCAAGTACGTGACAATTATATCCGGCCTAATACCCGGGAGGAAATAAAGGAAACCTTTCAAGCCAACGCTTCCTTGTCACCATTGTGCAATCTGATGACAAGCTTCCCTGAACTGATTCATCGTTGTGTCTGCGAGGGCATCTATTACGCTGGACGCCCTAAGCGGCAGGCACCCGATACAATGGAATATGAATTCGAGGGGAGTGAGCTATTGAAGTGCGTTTATTGCCATGCAGAAGGTGGTAAGACGAGCAAAGAACTCGAGAGTTTATCAAATTCACCGCACCAGTACAGGCGGGCAGTAAAAGAACGTCTCGAATGGGGAATAATACACGCTAATGAATGCCGCTTCAGGGAATTTCTTAATGATAGTGCCCTGCTGACAGTAAGCGACCTCGCCGGCAACGTCATTCTCACACAAATGTACTACATTGCCGATCCAGCCCTGGAAACCACAGGTAATAGTGGTGATACCGGTAAGAGCTGCCCCTACACCCAGGTCTTTGTCAGAGTGACATCAGCGAGCAGGAAAGGGGTCAACTGGTTATCTCCCATGATCAGATCAATAAGCTTATCCATCAACAACGTCTGGAGAACCTCTGTACCCGAACCCGTGAAGATACCGGTGTCGTGACAGCAGTCCTGCAGAACTATGAGCAGATGATTCAGGAGTTAGCTCCCAAGTATCAACGATTCTATGACGACTCAGAGCTGAAAAGGGCAGTCAGCAGTTACCGCAGCAAGTTGCTACGGCTTCCCCGGCCGGCAACCCGGTTACAACAGGACGTGCTTGATTTTATAGCAGATGCTGACACCAAGTTACGCGCACTCTATGTCGCCAGCAAGCAACTGACTAACTTACTTCCGTCGACCGGTTGCGCCA
>JAQFVO010000888.1 GCA_027942505.1 Endozoicomonas sp.
GGCGCACTGGGTATGAACAAGGATGTGTCGCCTGCCATGCTGATTATGTATATGAAAAACCGATACCACTGGCGCGATCGTCACGAGCAGACCGTGGTAACGGAAAAAATGCCGACACTGGACGAATGGCTGGAAGAAAGGGACAGGTAAAGCCAGCCCGGGAACGGCTGCTGACGGAGTTTACCTTCTATGCCAGCAAGTGCCTGAAAATCCGCACCAAAAGCGCCAAAGTGATTCCCTTTCAGCTGAACAAAGCTCAGCTCTATCTGGATAGTCGGATTGAAGACCAGAGGCAACGCACCGGCAAGGTCAGAATTGTCGTGCTCAAAGGCAGACAACAAGGCTGCTCCACCTATACTGAAGGTCGATTTTACTGGCTGGTGAGCAATCGCAAGGGCTTAAGAGCGTACATCCTGACCCATGAAGCGGATGCCACCGCCAACCTGTTTGATATGGTGCAGCGGTATCATGAAAATCAGCCACCGTTTACCCAGAGGGAACTGAAAAACAAAAGCTCCAAACTGTTGGAGTTCTACCACGATTCCGGGTATCGGGTAGGCACCGCTGGAAACAAAGGAGCAGGTCGTTCATCCACGGCGCAGCTGTTTCACGGATCGGAAGTGGCGTTCTGGCCCAATGCGGATGAACACCTGGCGGGTGTATTACAGGCAGTACCTAATGAAAACAATACTGAGGTCATTCTGGAGAGCACTGCTAACGGCGTTGGTGGTGTGTTTTATGATTATGTTATGGACGCTGATGCTGGGTGCGGTGATTTTGAACTGGTGTTTATTCCTTGGTTCTGGCAGGACGAATACCGTGCCAAAGTCCCCGCGGAATTCACGGCAGATGCCAACGAACGACACCTGAAGCAGACATACGATCTGGATGATGAGCAGCTGCAGTGGCGTCGCCAGAAGATCTATGAGTTGAAGTCGGAAGACAAGTTCAAGCAGGAATACCCCTGCAATATTCAGGAGGCATTTCTGTTCTCCGGTCGGCCAGTCTTCGATCCCAAACATACCGAAGCGGCAAGGCAGGAGTGTTACTCGCCAAAGTGGCAATGCGAACTCACAACCGGTGGTCTGAATCGGCAGAAACAAGGATTGCTGAAAATCTGGTACCCAGTGGATGGGTCACAGCAGTACGTGATTGGTTGCGATGTGGCGGAAGGATTGGCGCCGGTCAATGACAAACACAAGCACGGTGATTATTCATCCATCGACGTATTAGACCGCTCCGGGTATCAGGTGGCGCACTGGTCTGGCCATGTAGCACCGGATGATCTGGGCAAGATGCTTAACCATCTGGGGCGCTACTACAACAATGCCCTGATCGGTGTGGAAAGAAACAACCACGGCCTGACCACCATCACCAAACTCAAAGACCTGAAGTATCCCAATCTTTATATGGAAACCACTGTGGACCAGCGCACCCAGAAACGTACCAAACGGATTGGCTGGCTCACCACGACCAAATCAAAACCGTTAATGATTGATCACCTGGCCGCATTGCTCAGGGATGGTGATGCTGGGATCAGCAGCGTAGAGACGGCAAAGGAGTGCCAGACCTACGTGATTGAAGACAACGGAGCCACCAATGCTCAGGAAGGCTGTTTTGATGATCGGGTAATCAGCTACGCCATCGCCCAGCAAATGGTGCTGAAGTTGCCGCGCAGGAAGATCAATATCAATGAGCTGAAATATCGCTCGCCAGGGAAGTCTGCTTACTGATGGATAACGGACTGATTCAGATAGCCACCCCCGATGAGGTGACTCAGGCCGAGCTGGAGGAAGTGCTTGAACGACGGGAGCAGGCTGTACGTGATGCCTTTGCTTCAGATCTCTACAGCCGCTGGCAGGGTTACCGGGAAGCCCGTCGGGAAGTAGAAGACGAGTGGCTGGATGCATTACGGGCAGTAAAGGGTGAATACGGCCCTGAGCAGGAGAAGGTGATGGAAGAGCAGCAGGCCTTGAGCCGGGTGTTTATCAAGATCACCGCCACTAAAGTGAATGCAGCCTACTCACGGCTTATTGATCTGCTGTTTCAGAATGTGGATAGCTTCTGGGATATTGTTCCCAGTCCACTGTCTGATATTCCCGCTTCCATCAAACAGCAGATCCGAATGCTGGCTATTCAGGAACTGTTCCCCTATCGCCTTGATCCCCGAACCCGGAACCAACTCATTCAGGAACGTAATGATGAGATGGAGCGGGAACTGCTGGCAGAAGCCCTGGAAAAGGCCAACACCGCAGCGATGAAGATGAAGCGGTTAATCAAGGACTACCTGATTAACGCCAACGCACTTACCGAAATCAAAAAGATGGTGCGGGAGCAAGTCACGCTTGGCACAGGCTGCATCAAAGTGGCCACGCTGAATATCCGCAATCA
>JAQFVO010000893.1 GCA_027942505.1 Endozoicomonas sp.
TTGAGCAGTTCCCGATTGGGTTTGGGGTTATCCACAAGCCACTGGCGCAAGGCTGAGCGGTCGGCGCGATGGTCAGCGCTCTGATCGGGAAACAACGCGGCTATTTTGGCCTTAACGTAGCCATACACCCGGGCATCTCCCCGGTAAGCTTTGGCCAGCAGTATGTGCAAAGCCTGACGCTGGTGGCAGGGCAGCAGTACCGGGCTGCCATCAAAGCGCCGTTGAGCGTCGCTTTGTTGCTCAAAGAGGCGATTGAACTCATCCTCTTCCCAGGGCAGTCTCACCGGGTAACGTTTTTGTGCCAACGCCGGCAGGCCCAGCAACAGACGATACAGTGGGTTTTGTGGCAGCTTGTCTGGCGCACTGAACCGTTGATCAATAAGTGCTGAGCCGCAATTACCGGACACCACCGTTAAGTTCACCTGGGGCAAGGCAATTTTGTGACCATGAAGAAACAGATAAGGGTGGGGCAACAGCAGGGTTTCGATGCACGCCGCGAACTGAGGGTTTTGCTCCAGATTAGTCAGGATCACAGGCTTGCCGGCCATCAGATGCTGCAGCAATAGACTGTTGGTCAGCTCAAAAGTGAAGCATCGCTGACTGGTAAGGTGCGACTGTTGCAGGGACTCCTGTGAATCATGGACACTGACCCGGTAAGTAAAGGCACCGTCAGGCATCTCTTTTGCCCGGTCACCAAGTAACATCAAGGGAGGCACGTCGATAAAGAGGGCTGGCGGGGTCGCCAGTAATTCAAGCTGACGCAGCAACCAGTACCACTGTTTATCACTCAGTGGCGCGGTGATCACCAGCTGTCGGCAGTCGGCCACCAGCGCTGAGAGCAAATTAGCCTGGACAACCTTTGTACCCTCAATCCTGAGGGTGCCTTTAATGCTGTCAACCATCACTGGATTGAGACAGGCAAACGGGCTGGTCGGGTCAAATGCAGCGTTATCGGCCAGCATGTGTTGTTTGAGCTGCTCAAGCCGGGACGGACAAAACGGCAGTAAATCAGGCCCTGTGTTGCAACGAACAGCAACAGGATGTCACTTACCTGTACGCGCAACTCGCAAGATGATCAACCTGCGTTATGCCGAGTTCAATTGTGTT
>JAQFVO010000916.1 GCA_027942505.1 Endozoicomonas sp.
AGGAAGGAAGACAAAAAATATCCATCGACTGAAGCCATGGAACGACATTCTCCTGATTACCAGGCATAGTTACCCTGTCTGAAATACCTAGCTCTGAAACTTGCCGCTGAACATTTTCAAACTGTGGACCGTCACCAACAATCAGCAGATGAATATCGTCTCTGGACAACTGGGCAAAAGCATTGATCAGGTATTCATGCCCTTTCCAGGACCGCAGGGTTGCAAGAATACCGACAATGGTTTTATCAAGAGGTAAACCCAGTTTTTGACGAATTTCATTTTTGTTATCAGCGGGAACAAAGCGTGATTGATCGATACCGGTAGGAATTGATTTCATCTTTTCCAGCGCAATACCATTGTGACTGTGCAGCGTCTGACGCAGCTGCTCTCCGGTGGTGACAATAAAGTCATTCCCTTTATTGTATAACCACAATGTCCCTCGATTGTTGTGTACCGCTGTTGATAAGTGGCGGGTTCGTACAATTTTTGGGCGATGCTTTTTCCAGGCCAGACAGAGTGAAACCAGCCAGCTGTCGGTAGAGCTGTGGGTATTAATAACATCAAAGTGATTTGCCGACAGGTACTTATGCATGGCCCACAAAGAAGATAACTTCTTTTTCTGAATCGGCAAAGCGACCGCCGGAATACCTCTTTTCAGAGCAGCTTCATAAATTTTTGCATGAGCAGGGCAGGCAATGGTGACCTCATGACCACGTTCCATCATACCTTCTGACTCAGTCAGTGTTCTGATTTCCTGACCACCCCATCCACAGGATGACTCTGTATGTAAAATCTTCATGCGTTTTCTCAAGTACTTAATATCCGGCTATACAGAGATAACAACTGACTTGTAAGCCGTTCAGAAGTGAATGGTCTAACGGTTTCCCGAGCCATCACACCCAGGCTCTCAGCACGACCTTTATCAGAAAATACGTTGATGGCAGAGGATAGAGCAGGTATATCCAGGGCATCACAGCAGTAGCCATTTTGACCTTCCTTAATAATCTCCGCCCCACCACAGCTGGTACTGGTGATCACCCCAAGGCCGGATGCCATAGCCTCCAGAACAACATTCGGAAAAGGATCATAAATCGTCGGCAGAATAAAACCGTCAGCAGCACCATAAAAAGGACTACTGTCGTTTTGCATCCCCATAAAAT
>JAQFVO010000952.1 GCA_027942505.1 Endozoicomonas sp.
TAACGGCCCGGCTCTGCCAGCATATTCATGATGGCAGCGTTTAATCCGGCATCCATATTGTGAGCGTGACGCCGGGCCACACGGTAAGCCAGAGTATCGGACTTCCCCTCCTGGTACTGCTCGACCACACAAGCCAGGTACTCCCGGTGGCGGGCTACGGTAGCAGCCATAATCCGACTTAACCGCTTCGACTCCCAGTCCGGCAGAATCAACACCACTGCCGCAAGCGCTAACAGGCACCCTAGCAGGGTATCCCACAGACGCGGCATAACAATGGCAAACCCCATGCCCTGCTGACTGAAGCAGAGCAGTACCAGGAGCGTGATAAAGGCCGTAGCCAGGTCGTAGCGTACGTGGCGAAAGGTAAAAAACAGTGTACCGCTAACCGCCATAAGCACCAGCTGCCCCTCTTGCCCGGGAAACAGATACATCAGCGGTATGCCCACCAGCAGGCCAGCTACGGTACCCACCACACGCTGGGCAAGCCTCTGTCTGGTGGCACGGTAGCCCGGCTGACAAACGAACAGTGTCGTTAGCAAAATCCAGTACCCGCCAGGCTGATTCATGGCCATAACCAGGCCATACCCGAGTGTCAGAGCGAGCGACAGCCGCACGGCGTGACGAAAGAGTGAACTGTCCAGGCGGCACTCATTGGTAATACGCAGCAAGTATTCTTTGATACTTTTGGGACCTGGGTCGGCCTGTTCCAGCTCATCCCTGCTACCATCGTCATGCTCAACGTCGCCGTCCGGGGCCGGTTTACCATCTGCTACAAACGACAAAAGTCTGTTAACCGTGGCCAGATTGGTATGTAGATAGTCCAGCTGCACCAGCCCTGAGTGCCAGTCGGGGTTATTCTGCTGGTGCAGCCAGGTCAGTGACTGTTCCAGTTCAGTCAGCGCCTGCGTACCGTGGTCGCTGCCGGTGTAGTTTTTCCCCATGGCCAGAGCACGAGCCAGAGCCTGACAAGCATCAGCCTGAGCCAGAAGCAATTTCTGCACCCTGAACAACACATCACTGCGGGCAAAACTTACCGCCAGGTCCTGATAGCGATAATGGGACGAACTGACTCGCTCGTGGATATCCTGAGCCAGAAAGTAAATGCGTAAAAAAGCTCGCTCCCGCTCCTGGCGCCGGACACGTTGCAACAACGTTGACCTGGCCTGATTCAGGGCATTAACCACCTGGGCACTTTTCCTGGCCGCTTCCAGACGCATAGGTTGCGGCTGCATATTGGCCACAGGATCAAACAACCGACTCTTGCTGTGCAGATAACGAGCCAGCTCAGTAAATATACAGGCCAGTGATTGGCGTACCGGACGATCGGGCCAGAGCATGTACCACGCCAACGACAGAGCGCCATACCAGAGCGCTCCGGTCAGGAGCAGTACGGGCTGCTCCCAGAATACCGGACTCCCCCCCGCCCCGATCATGGTATAAATGGCCAGCAGCAGGGAAGCAAACGACATCCGACTGTAGTTTGGTCCCACTGCACCAAGCATGGTGAAGGCAAATGTTGAGCAGAATAGTCCGACAGCAAACGGCAATGGCAAGGCAAACAGCAGTTCGATGGAAAGTGACGCCACCGCGAAACAGGTCAGGGTGATAATCAGCGCTTTGATTCTGCCCCAGAGCCGATCGTCCACTTCTGCCAGGGCTGAGGCCACAACACCGAGAATCATCGGCGTCATACTGTCGGTGGCACCTCGATACCAGGCCGGCAGAATGACTCCGACAAGGGCAATACATACCTTGGTGCTGTAGTTGATCTGGTCATTTGACCAATATTTTTGCAATTGTTGAAGTGCCATGTGCGACAGTAGATTTGGCTGGAACTCGTGGAAAGATTTTGGAATTATCCCGATCATAACAGAACTGTTAATCATCTCGAAAAGCACTTTGCCTTGTACTCTTCAGACGGACAGGTCAGCCGTTTGTTCCCATCCCGATGGCAAACTGGCCCTACGCTCAAT
>JAQFVO010001034.1 GCA_027942505.1 Endozoicomonas sp.
AGGACGATGGTATATTCTTACCCGCCGCTTCCCCTGAGTTCGCGCAGCTGCTGACGCCGGTCACGGAAAAAATCACTGATCATCTGACTGCACCGGGTCTGAAGAACGCCGCCAACCACCTCAACACGATGGTTCATCTGCGGCTGTTCCAGCACTTGGGTAGCGCTGACCACTGCCCCGGCCTTTGGCTCCGCGGCACCAAACACCAGACGTCGAATGCGACTGTGCACAATGGCCCCGGCACACATAGTGCACGGCTCCAGGGTAACGTAGAGATCACAGTCCACGAGCCGGTAGTTGCCGATTGCCCCGGCAGCTAGCTGCAATGCCAGAATTTCAGCATGGGCCACGGGATTGCACGAGGAGATCGGACGATTGCAGGCCCTGGCGATTACCTGACCATCCCTGACCACCACCGCCCCCACCGGCACTTCACCGAGGTCACGACCTTTTGCTGCTTCCAGCAGGGCTTCTTCCATCCACCGGGCATCATCAATCACAACTAATTTACCACTTGGTATCCGTTCAGGGACGCGCTGATATCCCTTGAACTCTGACATACTCTATGAGTGAACTACTGACACTCCCCGACCGACCGGACGGGGGTTTGGGCAGGACTGGCAAGATTACTTACTCTGTGCCAGCTGAGTCAATATCTTGCTCCTGTTCTTTAATATCCTGAACCCAGCGGAATACCTCAGCCACCGGCTCAACCAGCTCGCCGGGAATGAAGTCAGTGATGTTCAGATGGAACAGAGCGTGGGCCAGAGGCACATTTTCCAATACGGGAATGCCCTCTTTCTCAGCGATCTTGATAATAAACCGGGCGTGCCCACCACGACCTTTTACCGTCACCATCGGCAGTGGCGTCTGCCCCTGGCGATAACGCAAACCGATGGCCAGGTGAGTTGGGTTCTTGATCACTACGTCGGATTTGCCAGTATTTTCCGCCTGGTTCAGAATCTCCTGGTGAAGCTCACGACGCTTGCCTTTGATCTCCGGGCTACCTTCACTCTCTTTGTGCTCGCGCTTGACCTCGTCTTTGGTCATGCGGTTTTGCTTCATAAAGTTGTAGCGTTCAAACAGGTAGTCCAGAACGGCAATCACCATAAATGCCACAATGGCGTACAACAGCAGTTTTTTAATCAGGTGACCGGCGACCGGCATAATGCAATCCCGGCCGCAATGGGGAATGTTGACCATATCGACCAGGCTCGAATAGATCACGTAATAGACGACAAATGAGAGAAACACGATCTTGAAAATGGACTTGAAAAATTCCACCAGGTTTTTCAGGGCAAATATTTTCTTGAACCCTTCCACCGGGTTGATCTTCTTGATATCGGGCTTGACCGACTCGCCGGCAATAAGAAAACCAAACTGCATAATATTACCGAGGATGGCAGCAAAGGCAGCCACAGCGATCAGAGGTAACAGCAGGGTCATGGTTTTTTCCAGCAAACCGTGGGCAACGACCTTGAGTGCCTGACCGAATGGCTCGTTATAAACGGTGGTTGGCAGCACCACCATATCGATGATCGTGCTGATAATGGTATCACTCATGTACCACAGCAGTGACAGCACGGCTATCAGCCCAAAGGTGCCGGAAACCTCTTTGCTTTTGGCAACCTGACCTTTTTTGCGTGCATCGCGCAGTTTTTTCGGGGTGGGTTGTTCGGTTTTTTCTCCACTCATTGCCAGAGCACTCCCAAGGATTCAAACAGCTGGGGTATACCCAGCATGTGCTTGCGTGACAACTCCATGATGGTGTGAACGTAGACAACCAGGATAGCCATGGCAACACCGGATTTGATCGGCATGGCGAGAATAAATACGTTCAGCTGCGGCGCCGCACGACTGATCAGTGCAATGCCAAACTCGGTGATAAACATAGCGATAATTACGGGGGCTGAGAGCCACATGGCCAGCTGGATAATCAGGTCAAACTGACGCAGGAAGAAGTAAGTCGCCTCTTGATTAATCTGTGGAAAATAGCTGAATACCGGCCAGACCTGGTATGTGAGCATCAGACTTTCGAGCATCAACAGGAACAGACCGCTGGTCATGAACAGGGCAATGAATGTCTGGGTAAACAGAATGCCAAGGGGGGAGGTTTCCGCACCAGAGAACGGGTTAAGGGTGCTTGCCATGGAGGCACCGCGCTGGTTATCAATGAAAAAGCCAGCCGATTCAAGAGCCCAGAACGGGATCGCCAGGCAAAACCCCATCAGTGCTCCGATAAAAATCTCTTTGACCACAATGCCGGCAGTGTCGTAGATGGTAAAAACGACATCCGGTTTACTTTCTGAGAGCATCGGGTGCATAAACATCACCAGGCACATGGCAATACCGTTGCGAATCATGGCACCACCAAGATTACGCTTGTGCAGCATGGGCAGAACGGTGAACAGTGCGACGATGCGTGGTGTGCCCATCGACAGGATGTAAAACCACTCTTTAAGCTCATCGACCGGCAAGATCATAGTCAAAGCCTTTGAAACATTTCCATAATGGCCAGAGAGTAGTTGTAAATCTCGATACCAATCCAGCGTGCCGTCAGAAAGATACTGATGATAACTGCGACCAGTTTAAAGGCAAAAGGCAGGGTCTGTTCCTGAATCTGGGTCAGTGCCTGAATCAAACTGATCATCAGACCGACTACCGAAGCGGCAATAATGGGCGGCATCGACAGTAACAGAACCAGCCACAGCGCCTGGGCGGTTAGGGTCAGGATATGCGGATCATGCATAGCTCAGCACCAGTCCGTGGATCAGCCGTGTCCAGCCATCGAGCAGCACAAACAGCAGCAGCTTGAAGGGCAGAGAGATAGTCATGGGCGAGACCATCATCATACCCATGGCGAGCAGGATGTTAGAGACGATCAGATCGATAATGATAAAGGGCAGATAGAGCAGAAAACCGATTTCAAACGCTTTAGTCAGTTCGCTGATGCAATACGACGGCATCAGAACAATCAAGTCATCGGCTGACAGTTGTGCCTGGTAGGCTTTGGGCCAGAGTAAGCGCGCGGTTTTCAGAAAGAAATTCCTTTCCCGCTCATTCGTGTTCTTCTTGAGAAATTCACGGTAAGGCTGGGCTATCAGTTGCAGATCCTCCATCAGGGCGCCACTGTCTGCGCTCTGAAAACTGATATTCTCCTCCTGAACGATATCCCAGGCCTCAAAACCCACCGGCGCCATGATGTAGAGCGTCAGGATAATAGCCAGGGCGTTCATGGCAATATTGGGAGGAATCTGCTGCAGACCCGTGGCATTTCGCAAGATGGAAAATACCACCACCAGTTTCAGGAATGACGTACCCATCACCGCCAGAAACGGGATCAGCGCCATAAGCGCCAACGGTATCATCAAATAAAAAGGACTGGTGAGTGTAATCGCGCTGCTGTCCATAATCGCCCTTTGCCAGACTCCGAACCGGAGTCTTTTTTATCCATTGGGTCTTTATCATGCTCGTCAGGGCCGTAGCCTTAACGACACCCGGTCACTCGACAATGTGGGTAATGCGTGCGCCCAGTCGATTGTTAATCTGAACCAGCTGGCACTCAGCAATCACTTTGCCGCCAGCTTTTACCCGGACCGGTTGTTCAATTGGACGGTCCAGATCAAAAATATGGCCTGGCTGCAGTGCCTGCACTTCCTCAGCGCTGAACTGCTGACGGCCTACTTCAAAGACCAGCTCAACGTCGATGTCAGACAGGTCTATAGGGTTCTGGTCATGGTGCATCTGGTCGTTCGCCATGGGGTCCATCCTGTGCTTGATGGTAATTTGTGACTCTTCCGCTTCTCCGATAAACGAGATATCCGGACTCAGCCGGATAATCAGCTGCTGGCCGGTAACATGGTAATCAAAGAAGACAATATCGTTGACGCCCAGATTGCCGGCTTCTTCATTGGAGACTTTTGCCCGGCCCAACTCCAGCCCTGCCCACACTGATACATCGGTGGTTTTTGGCTTAATTTGAGCAGGCAGCAATTTAAGCAGCTCAAGGACAATCGGGGTACTTTGGAAATAAATGGGGTAATCCCGACCAGCAATCTGGATATTCATGACCAGCTCTGCCGGTTCTGACTGGGCACCATTGACAATCAGGTCAATCAACCTGACGGGAACACCGAGCGATTGCATCAGGCCTTCCAACAACTTCTGCAACCCCGCTTCCAGTGCCGCCAACATCAGCTCCCTGGGCAATTTGAGCAGCACCTTGCTCTCAAGATTGACTGGCATCATCTGGTCAATCAGGGCACTGCCGGTAAACAGCGTGACCGGCTGATGGTTGATTTCTAACATAAGACAGTGAGCCGGCATATTTTCATTGCCGTTGCTGCCGAGGGAAATATCCCAACGTTCTTCGTTAACCTCTATGGCAAACTCGTTCTGGCGCTGACCAAGAATCTGGTTTACCAACAACTGTTCCGGTGAGACGGAGGGAAGATCAAGGTGCTCTTCTACCATGGTTCAGCCTATGCCTTGTCGTTTCTGGATGAGGAGTCCTGGTCGTTGTCTTCTGCCGCATACTGATTGCGCGAGCGACCATCGGTGTCCTGGTTGTCGCCACCAGACATATTGATGTTCACCTGAACTCTGTCGTTGGAAAATCGCTCTGAGAGCATTTTCTGCAAGCTCGCTTCGTGTTGGGCCAGGAAGTTACCCGCCTCAGCGGACGACGTATTCATAACAACAGTAAGCTCACCGCCCTGACGCTGGATTCTGATCTCGGTGCCGGGCAGAATGCTGTCTTTCAGCGTGATCCGCACCTCTGCCCCGTTTGCGGCATTTTTGGCACTAACCTGAATCTGATCCGCCAGCTTTTGCAGGGCCGCATCAATCTCTTTAACGCTGTTGGCCTGCTGAATTTCACGCAGTTGGGCATCGGCCTTGATCTGGTTTTGGGCGTTGTTCGGTAAGATGTGCTCAGAGCCGTTTTCACGGAGTTTATTGTCACCCCGCTCTTCACTGACTTCTTCATCCCACTTTTGTCCTTTACCTAGCTCTTTACCCTGCTCCTCACCCTGAGAACCACGGCCCTGGCGACCTTTGACCGCCCCTTTCGACTGCTTGTTACGCTCAGCCATCAAGCTCTCAAGGCTCTGTTCTTTATCATCCGAAACTTTTTCTTTACTGTCGCCAGTCGCTTTACCGCGCTTGTCCTTTGCCATGCGCTCAGCAAAATCACCGGCTTGTTTTTCAGAAACGTTCCGGCTCTGCTGGTTGAAGTCCTGCGGCTGTGTCGGTGATGGCGACTGGGTACTGTTGTTATTGTTCACGCCGTGCATTGACATAGTGACTCCTATTCCTTGGATTTGCCGGTAAACTCTTCCATTTCCAGGTCTTCAAGACGACTGGCCTCTTTGGCCGCTTCTTCATCTTGCACCTTGCAAAACTCTTCAAACTTCTCCACAGCCTGCTTCGCCTTAAAGTGCGCCTGTCGGGCGGTCTCCAGAATCTGTTTTGCCTGATCGACCTGTTGCTGTGCGGCGACCACCTGCTGTTGAGCTTCGGTTATAGCCTGCTCAAGAGTAACGTCTTTATCCCGCATCAGGGCGACTTTCTGCTTAAGCTGGTCCAGATCATGCTGCTGGACGTTGGTGTTCATAATGTTATCGTAGAGTCGCTGCTCTTCTTGACTGCGCCACAGGATATAATCCTGCAACTCCTGTTTGCGCCGCTCCACTTCCTGCTCACGTCGCTCAAGCTCCTGTTCGGCCAGTTCCAGCTCGTGTTTGCAACGCTTAACTTCGCGTTCGGCGGACTCTTCACGAATGTTTTTAACCTTGAGCAGATCGCGGAGCATATGTTCAGTAACCTACGATTTGCTGAAGCTGGCTGATGGTCTGGTTTAACGGCACAAGCTCGTCCGTACGCTGCTTGAGGAATGTGCGAATGGCATCAATCTTGCGAATGGCTTCATCGGCCAGCGGGTCTGCACCCTGCTTGTATTCACCCACCTTGACCAGCAGTTCGATCTCTTCGTATTTGGACATTAATGTCCTTGCTTTGGTCACCGCAGCACGATGATCCTCGGTGGTGATGGCACCCATCACACGACTGGCGCTGGCCAGCACATCAATGGCTGGAAATTGCCCGGCGGAAGCCAGCTTGCGCGAGAGAATTATATGGCCATCCAAAATAGAGCGGGTTTCATCGGCCACCGGTTCGGTCATGTCGTCACCTTCAACCAGCACGGTGTAGAGCGCGGTGATAGATCCGACATCGGACATGCCGGTGCGTTCCATCAGCTTCGGCAAGGTGGCGAATACCGAAGGCGGAAAGCCTCGACGAGTGGGCGGTTCACCGGCGGCCAAACCAATTTCACGCTGGGCCCTGGCAAAACGGGTAACGGAGTCCATCAGCAACAGCACTCGCTTGCCTTTATCGCGAAAATACTCAGCCACGGCGGTGGCGGTGTAGGCCGCCTTGGAACGCTCCATGGACGATTTATCTGAAGTGGCCACGACAATAACTGACTTCTTTACACCCTCTGGCCCAAGATCGTGCTCAATAAATTCCCGCAGTTCCCGTCCCCGTTCACCGATCAGTGCCAGCACGGTAACATCTACCTCGGCACCTTTGACCAACATGGAAAGCAGCGTACTCTTACCACCACCGGCAGCCGCAAAAATGCCCATTCTCTGACCTTCACCACAGGTCAGCACGCCATCAATGGCCTTAACGCCCAGAGGAATGGGGTGATCAATGATCTGTCGGGTCAGAGGATCGGGAGCGTCAGCGTAAACCGGATAGTGTCCCTCCGGCTCAATGCCATCGAACGCTTCGGGATTTAACGGATTGCCCATACCATCAAGCACATGCCCAAGCAGGTGAGGACCGACCGCCACATGATGCACTTTGCCGGTGGGGATCACTTCGGTGGTGGAGGAAATACCCATAATCTCCCCCAAGGGAGACAGCACGGTTTCATGACCCTGGAAGCCCACCACCTCGGCGTAGGAATTACCCTCGTCCGGGTTGTTCGGCGACACCAGTCGGCACAGCTCACCGATTTTCACGCCCGGCACCGCCGCCTTGATGATCATGCCCTGAACTTCAGTGACACGCCCGCGAATATCGACCAGACTGCCACCCTCGACAGTACCTTGAAGTGCGCTGGTCAAATAATTAAATGCCTGAGCCAACTTGGTGCCTCCATTATTGTTCTTTCCCTGGAATTAGCTTGCCTGTGTTCCAGATGCGACGGAGTATAGTTCTTCGGCGGAATTGCAAATAGGCAAAATGCAACTGTTACCTGTCAGAAACCTTTTCGGCCTGATCGGGTTGAGCTGAAATAGAGATTCAAAAAATATGCCAACAAGAAAGCCAGAAAGCAAAGAAGGGTTGCGAGAACCCTTCTTGTACGGTTGAATTTTTGCTGGTGCCTTTGAGTGACCGTTACACCATCATCCCCAGATCGCCCGGGCCACCTGGTCCGCCTTGTGGACGCGGTGGAGGAGTTGCGGGTGTTGGTGGCTGATCCTGCTTGGACTTGTCCAGCTCACTGACACACCACTCGAGAGTATTCACAAACTTCTCCAGGGTGGATTCAAACAGACCGTAATCGCAGGAAGCCTGCACGGAACGGATCAACAGCACTTCGGACTTATCATGGTTCAAAGACAGAAACGCACCCTGCATGCTGTGATGCTGAAGATTCATAGCCAGCATTTTTTCGAATAACTCAGACTTGGCTGAATCGTGTGCATCGACCGGGCGAACAGAAGCGACAAACACCAAAGCTTCGTCGTCTTCCAGGTACTCCATATTAACGATCAGAGTATCGTCAAAACAGAGGCCGCAGGCGTCGTGTTCATTGAGTTTGAGTTCTCCCAGGCCGATGCTCTGGGCAAAGTGTTGTAGATGCTGTTCTACATTCTGCTTGAAAGACATCAGGCCCTTCCCTCCACTGATTTATTGTTCATAGTTGAGCAGTTTATTTTTGATAATCTCTTCATAGCCTAGACACTATATATAGCTCAGACATTACGCGCGTGGAAAAAATCCATAGATTTAATCGGCGGGTTGTTAGATTTCATAAAAAGCCGTCAATAAATTTCTCCCAGGTAGATGATAAGCACGTTCGTCACCTCCATAACACCCGCTGACAATTCTTCTGTTATCGACATTTGGGATCCAGAAACCAGAGATAGAAAACCACGCACTGAAAATAGTGCTCCGGGACACGAGCGTGGTTCATCGATGGCTTCTAAAGGCAGCACCACCGCAACCTCGATTAAGAAAAACTATCACAGCCATTTTTTTAATTAATTTCAGCACAATTACGTTTGGACATATACTGCCTACATCGAGAAACTTATTGCCCCAGATCAGCAGGCAACCGTGGATTCCATGCGCCATCTTTCGTAAGATTTCATGGCGTTCGATGCAACAGAATCGACGGTTTCCAGCTAACTGGCTTTACATAACAATCCAACAAGAGGTGCATCCTTTGACACAGTCATTGATAAATACCGAAATCAAGCCATTCAAAGCAACTGCTTTCCATAATGGTGAATTTGTCGATCTCACCGAACAGAGCCTGCTGGGCAAATGGTCTGTTGTGTTCTTTTACCCAGCTGACTTCACATTTGTCTGCCCGACTGAGCTGGGTGATCTGGCCGACCACTACCCTCAGCTGCAGGAGTTAGGTGTTGAGGTTTACTCTGTGTCTACTGACACACACTTCACTCACAAGGCATGGCACGACGGATCTGATACCATCAAAAAAATTCAGTTCCCAATGATCGGTGACCCAACCGGTACCATCACTCGCAACTTCGGTGTGATGATTGAAGAAGAAGGTCTGGCTCTGCGTGGTACCTTCATAATCAGCCCAGAAGGTGTGATCAAGTCGCTTGAAACCAACGACCTGGGCATTGGCCGCTCTGCCAAAGACCTGATTCGTAAAATACAGGCTGCCCAGTTCACCGCCAGTAATCCTGGTCAGGTATGCCCGGCAGCCTGGCAGCCAGGTGAAGAGACTCTGGCCCCATCTCTGGATCTGGTAGGCAAGATCTAAGATAAAACCTCCCTGAGCCCTACCCCACCGGGCTCAGGGATGCCTGCACCCAGACAACTATCAAGTCGAAAATATCTATACCCGTCAGACTGCCCAGGAATTCTGAATAAACCGGATATTCATAATTCCTTGTCGGCTTTGCCAGGCCCACTCTTACGCACCGAATAATGGAAGTCAGTTGCTGCTGCCACATTTAACGAATAGATATAAAGGAAAGGACCATGCTTGATACGAACATGAAAACCCAGTTGCAGACTCACCTGCAAAACCTGAAAACGACCGTTGAACTGGTTGTCTTTCTGGACGACAGCAATAAGTCTGTTGAATTGGAGTCCCTGGCAAATGATATTGCCAGCTTATCGGATAAAGTGTCAGTAACCCGAGCCAGCGACGACGATGGGCGCACGCCATCGGTACTGGTTCGCTCAACAGCCACAGGTAGTGAAATTCGTTTTGCTGGCCTGCCGATGGGGCATGAATTTACTTCGCTGGTGCTGGCACTGCTGCACAGTGGCGGCCACCCAATTAAAATTGATCCAGAGCTGGCGGAACAGATCAAGGCTCTGGACGGTGAGTATCGCTTTGAAACCTACGTTTCCCTGAGCTGCCAGAACTGCCCGGATGTGGTTCAGGCACTGAACATCATGTCCGCTTTGAATCCCGACATCACCAATGTCATGATCGATGGTGCTCTGTTCCAGCAAGAGGTTGATGAACGAAAAATCATGGCAGTTCCTGCGGTTTACCTCAATGGCGAGCTATTCACACAGGGGCGGACCTCCTTGCAGGAGATTGTCAATAAACTCGATACCGGCGCAGCCCAGCGTCAGGCACAAGCCATCTCGGAGCAGGACCCATTTGAAATGCTCATCATCGGCGGTGGTCCAGCCGGTGCTTCAGCAGCCATCTACAGCGCTCGCAAAGGCATTCGAACCGGTATTGTTGCCGACCGTTTTGGTGGCCAGTTGCTGGAAACTCTGGGTATTGAGAACTTTATCTCAGTGCAATCTACCGAGGGCCCAAAGCTAGCCACGAGCCTGGAAGAGCATGTTCGGGACTATGATGTGGACATCATGTCCGGGCAACGTGCCAGCCGTATCATTGCCGCCCAGCAGATAGGCGACCTGATTCAGGTGGAACTGGAAAGCGGTGCGACACTGAAAAGCCGGTCGCTGGTCATCGCTACCGGAGCCCGCTGGAGAGAGATGAACGTACCGGGTGAGCAAGAGTACCGTGGAAAGGGTGTCGCCTATTGCCCACACTGTGACGGCCCACTGTTCAAGGATAAAAAGGTTGCAGTAATTGGTGGCGGTAACTCTGGCATTGAAGCTGCTATCGATCTGGCGGGTATTGTTGAGCACGTCACAGTACTGGAGTTTGACAACAAACTCAGGGCAGACGAGGTACTGCAAAGAAAGGCGCGCTCTATGGGTAATATTGAGATCATTACTGAAGCGCTGACCACAGAAGTTGTGGGCGATGGTACACAGGTAACCGGGTTACACTACACCGACCGTTCATCAGGAGAGAGCAAATCGCTGACACTGTCTGGTATTTTTGTTCAGATTGGCCTGGTGCCCAACACCGAGTTCCTCAAAGACAGCCTGGAAATGAACGCTCGCGGGGAGATCGTTGTCGGCTCCCACGGAGAAACCTCTATGCCAGGTGTGTTCGCTGCCGGCGATGTTACCACGGCGCCCTTTAAGCAAATCATTATTGCCATGGGCAGTGGTGCAAACGCTGCGCTCGGGGCCTTTGATTATCTGATTCGCACACCTGAGCCGCAGAAAAAGCAAGAAGCGGTGTCGCTACAACCATATCGTGACATAAAACAAGTAGAGATGACATAAAACAACAAACTTTGACAAAAGAGACTCCGGCAACAATACTCCAGGTGTTGTTTGGCCGGGGCCTTATGTATGTACCGTAGAAAACTCGGAAAATCCAAGGTTAACAATATTCATCGCTTCGTTAGCCACAAAAACTCTTCGACCATTCTTGCCGAATCCACACTTGAATTTCACGGTTGTTACCACCTTGAATACGACCATAAGGTACTATCCTTTGAGTCTCAGCCAGAAGGGTACGAGTATATCTATGAAAACAAGGTTCATAGATATACACCAGACTATTTATCTCGGATGAAAAATGGCCAAGAGCCGTATATAGAAGTTAAGCCAGCAAGGATCGCAAAACGAAAAAATTTTCTTGATCGCTTTTACTGCATGCAAGACGCCGCCAGGAAATCAGGCAGGGATCTGCTGCTGTGGACAGAAGACCTCATTCGCAAATACCCTTATCTTGATAACCTTCAGATTCTCCATAAATACAGAACTCATGGTGCTATAACTGCTCAGCATAGGAAGGTTTTGGCTACCGCATCTTCATATTCTAATGAAGAAATAAGTATTCATGAACTTGCTTGCTCCTCAGGTATCGAAACCTCCCAGTCTCTGTCTGTCATCTTTGACCTCATTGCAAGGAATTTACTGGTTTCAGAGATGGACGATACTCCTCTAACCAAAAATTCATTGGTAGAACTCAATCATGACAATTGTTCAAAGATTTACTGAAGGTACTGTATTCAAGCTTTTACCAGTGACAGAAACTGAACGAGAGCTACTGTTAAGGGTTGAAAGTAGAACGAGAGATCAGCTATCTCTCACGAACCTTGTTCAGGGCGGAGTTACAGTCCACAAAAGCATTGAAGAGATTGAGTCGAGTCTTGCAGAAGGTCGGGTTGAGTTTGTGATTAATAGTCCGGGTGGTCAGGATGAGTTTTCACTTTCTGAAGATCTGGCCAGCCTGCATAAAAAACAAAGGGAGGAAGTGGTTCGACGCTTTAAATACATATCAAAATTGAAAGTATTGGTAAAAACCTGGACAGATAAATCATTAACCCCTCTGATACCAGCAATTGCTAAAGAGCTAAATGACACTAATCCTCCGGGTTGGAGAACACTCGCTCGGTGGAATGAGTCTTTCTGTGCTAATGGTCAAACAGTTAAGGGCTTATTCACCAATTCTATGAAACAACAGCAATTCCCGCTCAGTTGATTACGACGAGCAAAATCAAGGCCTACAGAGACACTAACTTGTTCGAAAATCGCAA
>JAQFVO010001044.1 GCA_027942505.1 Endozoicomonas sp.
GCGATTGTGCCGCTGATGGGCAAACTGATCCACGGCGTGTCGCAGGATCACGATTTTCTCACTGCCGCCATCGAACCACTGGCAAGCAGCAATGCCGATGATTTTTTTGCCAGCCTGCTGGCTCTGCACCGCGAGCTCAATCACGACCAAGCCAGGCGCATTCCCATGCTGCTGATGCGCACCGATTTTATGGACGACGCCGAACATGGACCGAGGCTGATTGAGTTTAACGGTATTGCTGCCGGTATGGGGCCTTTTGGTCAGCGCACCCATGAGCTGCACCAGTACTTGCAACACCAGTGGCCGCAGGTATTCAGCAGCTGGTCTGAAGATGATGTACTGGAGTTGGTACCAAACCATGGCATTGACAACCTGGCCCGGGGCATCGCCGGTGCCGCTACTACTGTCCGGGCGCAGTCGGGTGAAGTCGGACAGCCGTTGTTTATTATGGTGGTGCAGCCTGATGAGGATAACGTCTACGACCAGCATCTGCTGGAGCAGGCGATCCAGCGCGAGGGCGTTAAAACGGTACGTCGAACTTTCCGTCAACTGTATGAACAGCTCTCCTCTGCTGGTGATGACCGGTTAGTGCTCGATGGTCTGGGTGGGGTTGATGCCATCTACCTGCGTGCCGGCTATCAGCACTGCGATTACCAGGCCCACGATCTGGAAGAAGAGCGCTGTTGCTCTGAACTGACCAAAGTGCGCGTAATGATTGAGCGACACCGGGTAGCTATCAACGCAACCGTCAGTCAGCAACTGGCCACCAGCAAGCGGGTGCAGATGCTGTTATCCGCCATGAGTGTCCAGCAGCTGACAAGCTTTGGCCTGACCCTGGAAGAAGCCAGTCGGATCAAGCCATTTCTGGGTGAAATGCAACCAGTCGACGAGCACAGTGCTGCCTGGTTTGTCGGGCAAAATCCTCAGCACTGGGTACTGAAAAACCAGGGCGAAGGTGGCGGCCACTGCGTGTTTGACCAGGACATCTTACCCCGACTGAACAGCCTGCAACCGGAAGAGTACCCGGCCTGGTCGTTGATGCGCCGGCTGCACCCAAGGCATCGCTCCCATCCGGCCCTGGTGGTGCGCCAGGGAGAAGCGAACACCGTGGCAGACCTGATCAGTGAGATTGGCATGTTTACCCTGCATCTGGACGGCCACTCACTGACCAGTGACCTGGGGTATGCCGGTTATCTGATTCGCAGTAAACCGTCCTCGGTTACTGAAGGGGGAGTCCACAGCGGTCAGGGTGCGCTGGATTCACTGGCCTTTGGTGAGATGTGATTTGAGTAGAATGCCATCTGTACACCTTCGTTTGCTGCGTTAGCACCCTGAAATGTCCTGCTGGCGAAGATCGGTCTTCCTGGTGCTGACTGCGGCAACCTTCTGGTCGGAAATAAAATGGGAACCATAATCCTCTTCGCCTGTCCAACGGTTGGCAGAATGTTCGTTCTAATAACAACAGAGGAAGGCCAATCATTATGAATAGTGTTAACGCTCCGCGCCCGGGGCTATTTCCGGACAGTTATGAAATAGTATTTACCACCACAAACACTCAGAAAACCAAAACCGGTGAGTTTATCCTTGTTGGCTTTTTTGGTCCCGGACGGGTGACCAAAGTCAAGCCTGTTGACCTTTGTACACCATCTCAACCGGTGGGTGACGATATCAGGTGGGGCGCTGAAAGCCGTATTGGCTTGGCCATGCGTGCCCTGGTCGAGCGAGGGCTTGAACCAAAAAAACCAACAGTCAGAATCAGCTTTGAAAATGGTCTGCTGGTTGCTACTGAGTCCCCGAAAAAAGAGGTGGCTGATGTCGCCTGTGTCTGTCTGGAGATCCTTGGGCAGCGGTATTTTGGTGAGTCTGTCGCCGTTCCGGTACAGATCGAAGGTGAGCCTGTGGGTCTGGTCACCGATGAGATTCTTGACTTTCTCGACAACGATCTGGCCGGGTATGACTTCGTCAGTCGTTATGAGCAGCTGAATCCGGCACAGAAGCGGGTGTTCAATCTGACGGTTTTTGGCCATGAAGACGGCCCCGACGAGAATGATGTAACAGGGACTCCCCAGGTTGCCGGTTATCGCCAACGGGTCATTGAAGCACTGCAGGAAAAAGGGGTTGGCGACTACTGGGAAGCGTATTCCAATGGCCGCCTGAGTCGTGACAAAGGGCTGTCTCAAGCGCTCAAATCCGCCTTAAGCCAGTTCATCGACGAACAGCGTGGTGAGAGCAAACTGGCTCTGGCGCAAACTTTCAAGCAGTCACTCATTAGCCAGGGATTACCCGCTTCACTGGGTGGGCGTTACGGGCAAACCGTATGGATGCGCGACTTTGGGATCATGGTCAACACCCTGAACGACCAGGACGTTATCCGGCCCGAGGCTTTTTCCGCCCTGCTCGAGTCGCTGACAACCATTGCTGATCATCAACTCGACAGCGGTTTAATACCACAGGTAGTGATTCCTGATCATCTGTTGAGTGAGTTTGTCTATCTGCGGGTTCTTGGTGGTGACAGCGGCAACAGCTGGTACGCTCAGCTGCAAGCATTTTTGCAGGACAACTACCCCGAAGTGCCCCTGCCAGAGCTCGATGCCAAAAACCTGAGAACCCTGACGATACCCCTACTCAAGGACCGAATCGAAACACTGAAAACGCTCTACTGCGTAATATCAGCCAAAGCGGCTGAGGACGGTCTTACCCTGCCCAAGCCAAGCCACACTCTGCACGGCTTTCTGACCGACACCCTGGCCACCCTGACGCCGGGTACCACCGACAGTGAAATTCACTTTATCCGTTCACT
>JAQFVO010001051.1 GCA_027942505.1 Endozoicomonas sp.
GGAGCGTCTGCACCCTGAGGAACAGGCTTTCTGAGCCATCGTCGTCGGTCAAAGCGGCTCTGATATGATCCCCGACGGGCAGCTTCTGATCTTCAAGATCATTAAGAATCACAAGGTCTGATTGGGCGCCAGTGGGGTATACCGATAAGGTAGGTTGATCGGCAACGGGGAAAACATTGACGTAAATGGTCGCCGCAGCATCAGCACTTTCTGTCGAATAATAGCCTTGCTCAGTGGCAATGGCTTTAACCTGAATTTCACCCTGACCAGCCCAGTTTTTCTCAGGTGTCACAGAGAGTGATGCAAACTCTTGCGGGGTCAGGATGGTATTGGCAGTGATGATGGTGCCAGCAGAATTCAGGGTAATTTCTGGTGAAAAACTGGTGATTTGATAGGTGAGCACCTCTGAACCATCGGTATCTTTTAGCGATGCCTGTATGGGAATACCATCAATTACCTGGTCTTCGCTGCTGGTAACAGGCTGTATATCTTCTGGCCATACCGGAGGGTCGGCAACGCCGAGAATATCAATGACCAGTGGTTTTTTAACGGTCTGGTCAGGGCCGGGGTCTTTGCTGATGGTCGCTATGAGGTTTAAGGTGATCTGGTGCCCGTCATAGGTGAAATTGGAACTGTCTGCTGCGGGCAGATAACCCAGGTTATTGGCGGTAAAAATCGTATCACCATTGACCACAGAGTGGCTCATCGCATCCATGGGAATGGACACTTGCCCATTATTAGCCACGGGCAGTGATTGCCCATTATACGTCAGTTGTCCATTTTGTAGGTTGCTGCTATTGATAAACAGGCTACTGATGGTTTCCTGTCGATCGTGATCACCCAGGTTAAGGGCAAATTTGACGGGAATGGGTGTTGAAGTATCTTCGAGACCCTGGACATCTTCAATATTTTGAAAGGTGGCTGGCTGATCCTGTATCGTTATTTCAAAAGGTGCTGTGCTGATATCACCGTCGCCATCCATGATGGTAGCTGACATTTTTAATGTGAAGTTCTGACCACTACTGTGGTTAATATGAGGGTTGGTCTGCAGTTTCCACTGACCATTTCTTTTGACGGTTAATGTGCCTGCCTCCGTATTAATCACTGTATTCCCTGTTGTCTGGGTTGGGTATACGTTGTCGTAGTTGATCGAACCCAGGAAAGCATTGTCGGCATCTGCGCCCAGTGTATCGTTAGCCAGCAAGCTCCTCGATTTATTGAAACCAATGGTGTCGCCTTCGGTGGCAATAGGTTCGTCATTGGGCTTGAAACAGTCTCCGTCGGCCTCTGGCATGGTATCAATCACGGTATAGTCCAGTGACATTGGATTACCATTCAGACTCTTGTCACTGTCACTTAAAAGAACCGGAACTTTGAAGTTCAAAGTGTTTGATGATAACAGGAAATAACTGGGTGGATGATCCAGATTATCAAGCTGTTCAAACTGGATAGTAGCCTGCGATGGCTGA
>JAQFVO010001097.1 GCA_027942505.1 Endozoicomonas sp.
GCATCGGCGTGGTCAGGAGTTCTTGGCAGCAGGAGAGCATTTCTTTCCAGGTACAACCACTGAACCACTGGCAAGTGTCCATTTTCGGCAGCCAGCATCAGGGCAGTGTAGCCGTCATGGTTGGTCTGGTTGATATCTGGAGTGTGTTCGCCCAGCCACTGCGTCAACCATAAAAAGCCATGTTTGGCCGCCAGCATCAGAGCATTGTTGTTCTCGTCGTCAGCACCAACGATGCCATTACACACATTCAGGCAAAGCCACACGGCCAGGGAGCGATGGCCAGAACGCAGGGCATGCAGCAGGAGGTCGTTGCCTTGTTGGTCATCAAGGCGCTCTGAGCGGATAAGCCATCTGAAGATTGCGTTATGGCCACACCGTGCCGCCAGCATCACCGACCCGTCGCCGTAGATGTCGGGAATATCTTCAGCCCCCTGGCCGACCAGCCACTGTGACAGACGCAGATGCCCGCTACTGATCGCCCCGCTCAGTGCGCTGCTGTTTAAGATGTCAAGACTCCCTAAGTCAGCGCCTTGCTGACAGAGCCACTGAGTCATGGGCAGATCGCCACGACTTGCCGCCATTACCAGGAGGATTCTTCTGGCATCCTGATCGTCAAGTGAGCCGCCATTTTGATAGAGCCACTGCAAGATGTGCAGATGGCCAAGGCGGACAGCCAGGCTCATGGCGCTGTGCTGGTCTTTTTTAAAGTAATCCGGGTAACCACGGGGAAAACGGTCAGGCAAGATGCCCTGTGCAGTAAACCACTTAATAGCGTCCAGCTGGCCGAGTGCCACTGCATGAACAATGGCGTTGCGGCCATAGTAATCCAACCGGTGAATACTCAACCCCCGCCGCATCAGCCATTGGGCCTCAGTAAAATGGCCAGCGCTGGCGGCCAGGATAGCGGCATTAAAACCGTGTTTCAAAAGGGTGTCTTCTGGGTCGATATAGTCGTACATCAGGGTCTTCGGAATTTGCTGCCAGTCCACGTTTTCAGTGCAAAGCCAATCTAGCAGGGGCTGGGAACCGGCCAGTGCCGCCAGTGTGACGGCGTTGTGGTGTTGGTGATTGACCTGGTGGATATTGATGCCTTTGCCCGCCAGCCACTGACACCAGCGCAGACTCCCCTGCCTGGCCACCAGGGTAAAGGCGTTATCGTTGTTCCCGTTGACCTGATGGATATTAATGCCAAGCCGTTCAAGCGTTTGCATCAGTTGAAAAAAGCCCGACTGAGCGGCCCGGGTGAAGGCGTTGTTGTCGCTGAACTCGACGTGGTGGATATCGGTACCCACATCACACAACCACAGGGCCAGAGATTCACTGCTGGTGGCAGCGAGCGTCAGGACGCTGCTGCCGACATAGTTAGTCTGCTCAATATTGGCACCGTGTTGCACCAGCAGTTTGACGGTTTGACTGTGGCCCCGGCGTGCAGCCATCAGCAGAAGGCTATCGCCATTGCGGCCGATTTGGTCGATGTCGGCGGCATTTTCCCCCAGAAACCGGGCCAGAAGCTGGTAGTGACCGTGGTGGGCCACCAGGGTGAGCGCGTTGTCACCAGATTCATTGATCTGTTGACTGTTAACGCCTGAGTCTTCCAGCCATTGCACCATGCCTTGGTGGCCGGCGCGCACCGCATGCAAAAACAGATTGTTGCCATCGGGGTAGACCCGCTTGAGATCGCCATCCTGAGACGACAGCCATTGCGCCAACGCCAGGTGACCGTTGGCGACCGCCTCTGCCAGCGCATCCTTGAGCTGGTCGTTGAGATGCGCCAGATTCGCCCCCCGGCTGACCAGCCACTGTACCACTGACTGGTGTAGCGTGCTGCCAGGGTCAGGGCGGTGTCACCGTAGTAGTTTTCGTGGTTTACCGGCTGCTGACAATGGGTGTTGAGCCACCTGATAAACGTCAAATGTCCACCAGTAGCAGCGAGAGTAAGCGGGTTATCACCATCAAGATTGAGGTGATAAATATCTGCCCCCCCCTGGATTAGCTGTTGGGCCTGTGCCAGATTGCCGGCCTGCGCCGCCAGACATAACGGACTATTGCCCTGACTGTCTGGCGTAGTCGGGTTTGCCTGAGTGAGCAGGTTGGCGGCTTCGGTTGTGGTTACCGACCGCTGTGTGCTGCCTTGCAAAAGACATATGTCGTCTTCAGAGAGATCGCCGGTATTCAGGTATATGGCGGT
>JAQFVO010001205.1 GCA_027942505.1 Endozoicomonas sp.
AAAGCGGCCTCTTGGGTTTTTATCTTTGCGATAATATTTGGTTCTGTCTCTGCACACCCTCATACGGTATTTCGGGCTCCAGAGTTCCTGTGCGGCGATATCACGCCGTCTCGGTTTTCGTTTTTTGGGCACTGTTTTCTCCTTTAGTTATGTTTCTATGTGCCAGCAATGCAGTCACTCTCAGTGTAGGCATCAAGAAATGACGGCGCATTGAGGGAGTCAGAATGATGCTCCGTGATTCATTAATGTCTACCACAAGGGAAGCGACATGGCAAAAAATACTGGTCGCTTTACTCCACTGTCATTCCATACAAGGGTTGTACGGAACTTATCTGGCAGGAAAGCCATCGGTCTTTTTATAAGCTCGCAATTTCCGTTCCACTGACAGTACGAGATGCCTGCTCTATCTCTATCGATGACTGAATCTCAGCAAGCCTGGCTTTTATTGGTTTTAAACGCGCTACGTCGGCTGTCAGATCCAGAGTGTTGGAGCTTATCAGTCAGATGATAAAGGATAACAAGCTCGTTTTGCACGGTGAGCGTTTGAAAAAGAGCTATTGCTGGTGCTGAAAGACCCAAGCCTTCCGTTGCACACAAACCTGAGTGAGAGCCTGATACGGGAATACGTCAAGCGTCGCAAGATCAGCGGCGGCACGTGGAGCGAAGCAGGACGGCAAAGTCGCGACATCTTTGCCAGTCTGAAGAAAACGTGTCGCCTGTATGGTCTTTCATTCTGGGACTATCTGACAGACAGGTTAAATGGAGTTGGGAAGTTCCCGAGGCTGGAGAGTTTGATTGAAAAAGCTTCCTGAGTCCTCTCTTGTGGGCTTTGCAGTAGTTTTTGAGAAATTACACGCATTTTCCACATCGAACAGGCAGGCAATGACACTCAGAAAAAAAACTGACACTCCCTGCCGGCCGGGCTGCGCAGGCTGTCTCCTAATCACAAGTCTTAAATCCCTTCTTGCGCAGTCCATGTGCGCGATGACAAGGAGGGGATGACCTCTCTCACCGCTGTCATACCGTTCAGGGATTGTACGGAACCGATCTGGCAGGGATTGCCATCTGGCCGGGCATTCACAGTCCCTGTGACGTGGGTCCCGTACAGTCCGTGTACGGGATAAAAAAAGGGCACTCATTTTTATCACTAGTGATATTTATGGGTGTCCTATTTTTCTTTCCATTTCTCTTGGATTCAGGACGGGGTGTAGCGGGGATGAACTTTTACCAGAAAGAGTGGTCTGCTCAAACTACGAACAGACTGATTAGCAATTCGATGGACAGTTTTAACCGGGATTTATCCACTCATTTCGTTGGAAGTGAACAGAAGCAAGAAAAAAACCCCTTGCTATTACTGGCTGAAGCTTCCATTTCACAGCGTGGTGGATCTGGGTATTCTGTGCAGATACTTAATTCACCCAATTCCGGATATTTTCATCGGCAAACAAATCAGGATGCACGCGGTTGCCCACTGAACGGTTTTTCAATTACCCCCTTGCCACTCTCTGAAAGTGAGTTGTCGGTTGGACCATTGAATAAAGACACACAACATCATGGTCTAACTGAAAGTGTTAAGTATGCAGTAGCTGAATCTTCCAGTTGCAGTGAGCCTGTGCACCCTGCGCAAGCACACAAGACAAGTCGAGCCGCAGCCCAGGCCAGGTACTTCGCATCCGACAAAGGCAAGAGGGCCTTAGCAAGATACGCTGCATCCGATAAAGGCAAGA
>JAQFVO010001218.1 GCA_027942505.1 Endozoicomonas sp.
ATTATCGCCAACGGCAGCACCACCACCGACAGCGCACCCATCAACCCGGAAACCGGCGTTCCCTATTTCACATTGAAAGCCGATGGCTGGGGAGCAGGCTGGGCGGTGGGTAATGCCATTCGTTTTAACACCGATGGCTGTCTGGCTCCTGTGTGGATTTGCCGGACAGTGCTGTCAGGGCAAGGGACTGAAACAAACGACGACTTTACGCTACAGATTCGCGGGGATGCTGACTGATGGCCGTCACCTACTATTCATCGGACGATGCAGGGGCTATTCAACCGACGCATTCAGGTTCAAGTGGCTCTTATCAAACCAATATCATTGAAATTCTTGATTCCATCCTTATCAGCGGCTACGGAAGTAAAGCAGGGCTTGGCTGGACAAAGGTGATGACCAGTGAAGTAGCAGGCAGTGACCGTACGATTTACAGCAACCAGTCAGCCTATGAGTCGAACTGTCATTTGCTGGCTGAGAGCCATAAAAACTACAATGGCTATTGCAAATTTCAAGTTGCCGACACGGTGACCTCACCTGAAGTCTATTCAGGCTATAGCCACGTTGGCATGGGGTACATACTTTCCAAAAAGTGGATGGCAGTCGGTGATGAGCGCACCCTTATTCTAATTTTTTATCCCGATAATATGTATTCAGGCAATTCTGGTACTTTCAATTCCTACGCTCCGCAGGTGTTGTATTTCGGAGACTATGACCGGCAAAGTAACATGACCCATAAGGGATGGGGGATGATTACGCCAACCATGAAAGCAGGGACACTGGATTCGGTTACGTCAAGCGGATCAACTGCTGGTTTTTTCTTAAGCAGCTTGATTCAATACGATGGCTACGACACAAAAGCCTGTCGGCCTGTCACACAGCTTCCCGGTAAGGAGTGGTCAGAAGACAGTGTTTATGCCTGTCTGACAACACTAATGCCCAGGCCGGGAAATACCAGCGCTGAAGGTGACACTGCCGATCCGGGAATGGCTGAAACTCCGGAATTATTTGAGCAGCGGGCGCAGATAAGCGTCCCGTGGTTTTTAATTCTCAATCGAATTTTTGTCTACAGACTCCGGGGGATTTTTAATATTTATCCGAGCCTGATGCACAATGATCCGTCCGGAAAAGCGAATATGTTAAAGCTGCTCAGCGTGGATGGCATTGATTATCTCGGCACAAAACAGTACAGCGATCGTTATGATGGCTACCCTATGACTGCCTATATCCAGGTGTCAGGAGAGTGGTCGATCATCGATACATGGACAGTCCTTGCTCCCAGGATGGCAGTCTACGCAGACAGCGTTGTTGCCAATTTGACCGCTGATGGCTTGCCCTATTCAGGCAATGTAGAACTGATTGCTCCGGGGAAACTGGCTTATATAAGCGGACATTATGCCATTGACGGACTGGTCAGCCTGCAAGCACTCCCGGAAAAGTACAGTAAGCTGCTACTGTGTGTGATCATCACAAAAGATGGGAGGATATTCAGTAGCGAACCCGTGGCTCCCGACAACGTAGTGACCTATGACCTCACTATTAGCACCACCGGCGGAGGTGGCCAGCCTACCGGAGATCCCGCGACCATTTCCGGCAAGGTTGAGAGGGTGCTGGACAGCCAGGCACAACCGGCAGCTCGACAACTGGTGGCCGTTGAACACAAGCCTGATGGTTCCTGGGCAGTCATTGGCAATACCACCAGTGATGCCGAGACCGGCAGCTATATCCTGGACGTGCTCAGCGATGGCGGTGATGCCTTTGTCCTTGCCATGGACGACTACGGTGTACCGTTCACGCCCACAGCCACAGTCGTACAGGGTGACCTGATTCATCCCACCGTTCCCAATGGCCACGTTTATCGTGTTGAGGTCGGTGGCGCATTGCCCGCTACTGAACCGACGTGGTGGATTGATACCGGCACTACCCACACCCGTACCATCGAGGGAGATATTACCCTCCGGGCCATTGCGTTCTATCGGCCACTGACTCACGGCCCGGTCAAGCCCGAACTGCTGCCATGAAGGTTCCCACCGACAGTGACGAATTTCGGCTTACTGGTGCTCCTTATGTTTTGTCATCGTCATCTATCGCTGACTTTTCTTTTGACGGCAAGCCACTGGTGTACTTTGCACCGCCTCCGGGTGTGGTGCGTCCTTACCAAAGCGATTGGCAAACGGCCACTGACCGGCAACAAGTGTGCTCCACACCCTACTCTGCCAGTCGGCCTGTCAATACCTCCCGAACGCAAAATAACCACCAGTCGCGACCACTGGAAGCCACCGACCTTGGCCTGTATTGGGGATCGGTGGCGAAAAAAGAGACGGTGGTCAGCTTTCATCATGGCCAGATTCAGGAAAGACAAACGACAACCGGCGACCAGTGGCGACAGCCAGAAAGCAAGGAAATCCGCGAGCAAATCCGCTGGGATAAGAGCATCGAGGCGCAGGATCAGGGACAAGCATTACCCTGGAACCAGCCGCCCGAGCGCGACCGCCAGATTGCCGAAGAGATGCAGAGTGTTAACCGCTTTGGCAATAACCAGCGCAAAAGCCTGGCCTACCTGCACCCGCAGCCACCGCTGACCTTCACCTTCCAGGAACATGAATATCAGCCGCAGGCCAATGGCTCGGTCTACTTCCAGATTGGCGAGTTTGAGGAAAGGATTGCCGCCGTTCCGGTGGATAGCCGACGACGGTTTTCCTTCCAGAGCAACCGCACCGGGGATCAGCCGGTTATCGTGCCGTGGGGCATTGGGCAGAAGGC
>JAQFVO010001225.1 GCA_027942505.1 Endozoicomonas sp.
CCACTTTCAAACAACAGCCACATGGGAATGGCCAGCAGGGACTGAGAGATCACATCCGGTGGGGTCATAATCATGCCGATCACAAAGCACCCAACCACGACGTAAGGTCTCTTTTCACGCAGGCTGGCCACGGTGGTCACGCCGGACCAGACCAGCAGCACCGTCGCCACCGGAATCTCAAAGGCAACCCCAAAGGCAAAAAACAGCTTGAGGATAAAATCCAGATAGCTGTTGATATCCGTCATCATGGTGACCGACTCCGGCCCCACTTTGGTAAAAAACGAGAAAATTAACGGGAAGACCACGTAGTAAGCAAAAGCAATCCCCGTGTAGAACAGCACAATACTGGCCACCAGTAGTGGGACCGCAATCTTCTTCTCATGCTGATACAGGCCCGGCGAAATAAACGCCCAGGCCTGATGGAGAATAAAAGGCACAGCGACAAAAAATGACAGCACCATGGTGAGCTTAAACGGTGCCAGAAAGGGTGACGTCACTTCGGTGGCAATCATAGTACTGCCTTCTGGCAAACTGGCCCGCAGAGGCTCAGAGATATACACGTAGATATCGTTGGAAAAGTAAAACAGACCGGCAAAAACCACCAGCACCGCAATCAGACTTTTCAGGAGGCGCGAGCGCAGCTCCAGCAGGTGCTGAACCAATGGTTGCTCCGTTTCCTGCTCGCTATCGGATGTATCATGATCTGACATGGTTACTGCCTGTCTTGCTCAGACGACTGGGCGTCGCTCACGGACTGTTTGCTATCAGGCTTTTCGGTATCGCCCTTGCCAGCGCTGGTTGACCCCTGATCAGCAGCGGCAGGATCAACAGCGCGTTTCAGGTCATTGATCTGACTCTGAAATTGCTCCCGGGTTTTATTAAGCTCTTTCATAACCGCTTCATTGTGCAACTGCTGCTTGATGCCGTCAGCATCAATCTCCCGTTCAAGCTCTTCCTTGACCGACTGAAAGCTGCGACGAATCTTACCAACCCAGTAAGCCGTGGTGCGGATGGCTTTGGGCAGTCGCTCTGGCCCCAACACCACCAGGGCAATAACAGCCACCAGTAATAACTCTGTAAACCCTATATCAAGCACTGCGAATGTCCTACCTGTTTAATGGACACTTTTACGAAGAAATCGTCGTCAGGCACTGCCCTTGCAAAGTAGGGCCGATTTTTTCCGGCAAGCTGCCTGTGGATGCTTGCACAGGACACACCTGGACGGGGAACACCTGAACCGTCCGCACTTTGCACAGCTGCATCTATGCCCGGAATCGACGGGATACTGTTAACGCCTTCCTGTACTAATGCCGGGATTTATCGCGGTCTGACTGCAGACTTCGCTGCTGTTGTGACGTCTGACCATCGTCCAGATTCTTTTTCTCGTCGTCACCAGGCTCGTCTTTGTCATCTTCGGAGTTGAGGGCTTTTTTGAACCCCTTGACCGCACTGCCCAGGTCACTGCCCATACCACGCAGTTTTTTGGTACCAAAAAGCATAACCACAATCAGCAGTATGATCAGCAACTGCCAGATACTGATGCCACCGAATCCCATCGTCGACTCCCCTCAGCCCCTCGAAGGCCGATCAAATATTATACAAAGGACGCCCATATTACCCCATTTCACCCCTTTCAGGGCGAACATTTTGTTCACACCCCGGGCAAGACAGCAAACCAGACAACTACCAGAACGTCTTATGATCATCACTCAATAACAAATGGCCCGGTATAAACCGGGCCTGTAACAGATCATCAGATTATATCGCTCGCACTCAGGCAAGAGCATGATTTACAGCAAAAAAACAGGACTTATCGAAAGATCAGCCAGCCCCCCAGCGCCCCCATCAACACACCATACATCGACTGATTCATCACCACCACGCCGGAGCTGAGCACCACCACAATACCACCGAGTAACAGAGCCATCCCAAGGCGACCGTATTTGCGCCGCCGTTTTTCTCTGGCCATCTGCTGGTCATAAAGTGACTGCTGTTGAGCAACCAGTGTGCGCACGGTTGACAACACTTTTTGCCCAATCACTGGTGCACTGAGCAAAAAATCGGTGCCTTGTTCTTTTAAATTGCAGGCGATACTGGTCAGACTGACCTGATCTTTCATCCACTTTTCCAAAAAGGGCTGTGCAGTTGTCCACAGATCCAGTTCCGGGTAAAGCTGACGACCCAGCCCTTCGACGTTGAGCAGAGTTTTCTCCAACAGCACCAGCTGAGGCTGCACCTGCATATTAAAGCGCCTGGCTACCTGAAACAGACGCACCAGTAGCTGACCAAAGGAGATATCTTTGAGTGGCTTTTCGAAAATCGGTTCGCATACGGTGCGAATGGCCGCTTCCAGCTCACCCACCGGGGTGTCTCTGGGTACCCAGCCGGAGTCCACATGCAGCTGAGCCACCTTGCGATAATCCCGGCGGAAAAAAGCCAGCAAATTACTGGCCAGGTAGTGCTGATCCTCTGGTTCTAATGTACCAATAATACCGCAGTCGATGCCGATATAACGCGGTTCAGCCGGATTGGTGGTGTCGATAAACACATTGCCCGGGTGCATATCCGCGTGGAAAAAGCGGTCACGAAACACCTGGGTAAAGAAAATCTCCACCCCTCGCTCGGCCAGTTTTTTCATATCCACCCTGCGCTCGTTGAGCGTGGCGATATCCGACACCGGCACACCGTAAATCCGCTCCGACACCATGACCTGGGTGCGACAGTAATCCCAGTACACCTGGGGCACCGACATCATGGGTGAAGCCAGAAAGTTACGCCGCAACTGGGAACTGTTGGCCGCCTCACGCAGCAAGTCCAGCTCGTCAAAAATGGTGCGTTCGTAATCGGCCACCACCTCCAGCGGCCGCAGACGACGGGCGTCTTTTGAAAGAGTAATCAGCAACCGGGCAAACAGATACATCAGCTGAATATCTTTGCGAATCACCCGGTCAATGCCGGGGCGAATCACTTTCACCACCACCTCATCACCACTGTGCAGCCTGGCGGCATGCACCTGAGCCACCGATGCTGAGGCCAGAGGTTCGTGGTCAAAGTGAGCAAACAGCGAGTTGACTTCGCTGCCAAGGCTCGTCTCAATGATGGCAACAGCATCCGCCACCGGAAAGGGCGGTACATCGTCCTGCAGGCGAGACAGTTCATCGCTGATGTCATCCGGCAACAAATCCCGTCGGGTAGAGAGAATCTGCCCGAATTTGATAAAAATCGGCCCAAGCGCTTCGAGAGAGAGCCGGATGCGTTCACCCCGGGGAGCATCGTTGCGGATAAAATAGCGCCATGGCAGCAACACCAGAACGCAACGCAGCCAGAATGACGACCGTTCCGGGTCAATAAGATTGTCCAGCCGGTTACTGGCGACAGCGGCCACTATCTTTAACAAACGGATCACTGTCAGCCCCTTGATTTGCCATTGGTTTTATTGTCAGGTTGCCTCTGCACCAGTTGGTCCAGCCGCTGTGCCAGCTGCTGCACGTCACTGGCAAAGATCTCCATTTCCACCCGGGACGGAATCAGGCGCAGCTCCTCTTGCAGGTACTCCCCGAGATTATCCATAACCAGCTCCTGCCCCCGCCGGACACCACCACCCAACCAGCGCAGGCCACGGGCGATGGTGTGTCCCGGAATCTCGCCAAACGCCTGACCAAGCGGTCGCTCCCAGTCGATGTCCAGCTCCCGGTGCATGGCCTGCAGGTCATCAATCAGCTCTTGATCGCCGGACACCACCAGCCCATGCACTTGATCAAATGACAAATGTCGTTTGATTGCCAATGTGGCCAGGGCCGCACTTGAGCCGGCGAACGTGGCATCAGGCTCCCCTTCATAGCTGCTGGTCAGCCGAATCCGGTCTTGCTCAATATGGAGAAAACAGAGCCGTGAGGAGCATTGAATCATCACCACCTTGCCAAACCAATGCGACAGTTTTTTTCTTGAGACAGGATCCAGCGCCAGCACCCCATTGACCTGACGTTCCATGGCTGCCAGCAGCCCCGCTTTGATGACAGGATCGACCATCAGGGTTTAACTCCCTTATGCACAGCAACAATCCCGCCGGTCATATTGTGATAGGTGGTATTGGCAAAACCGGCCTCGCGCATCATCTCAGCCAGCGTCTCCTGGTCCGGGTGCATGCGGATGCTCTCGGCCAGATACTGATAGCTCTGGGCGTCACCCGTCACCAGCTTGCCCATCATCGGCAGCAGGCGGAACGAATAGGCATCGTAGGCCCGAGTCAGCAGAGGATTGTGGGTTTTGGAAAACTCCAGCACCAGCAGCCGACCGCCGGGCTTTAGCACCCGATACATAGAGCGCAGCGCAGCGTCTTTATCGGTGACGTTACGCAGGCCAAAAGCGATGGTGATGCAGTCGAAGGTGTTGTCCGAAAACGGCAGGCATTCGGCATTGGCCTGAACAAACTCCAGGTTACCGACCACGCCTTGATCCAGCAGACGATCACGGCCCACACGCAGCATGGAGTCATTGATATCAGCCAGAACCACCCGCCCGGAACTGCCGACCATGCGGGCAAACTGCCTGGCCAGATCACCAGTACCGCCAGCAATATCCAGTACACTGTGACCGGGTCGGACAGCCGACAGCTCGATAGTAAAGCGCTTCCATAGACGGTGGATACCCAGGGACATCAGGTCATTCATCACATCGTAGCGACTGGCCACCGAATGAAAGACCCCGGCGACCAGACGTTCTTTTTCCCCCTTTGGTACATCACGATAACCGAAATGTGTTGTACCTTCGCGTTCGCCACTGCCTGCCATAACATCAACTCTCCCCTGAAAATGTCAACTCACATCAAACCGTGACGTGAAAGATCTCTAATCCGTCTCTTGGAACATTAATTACGGAGGGTACAAAAATAAAGTGCACTGACGATAAATCTGCCAACCACATCGACAAGTAGAGCTGGCCGTATTGGTGCACTGCCCTCGATTTTCGCAAATTTAGCCTGCTGCTGCACCAGACTTTCTGCGTTTGCCGACAAAACGAGTCATTTATCATCATCGTTGCAGAGCATCCTTGTGCAGGAGATCTCGCCCATGGCTCTATTTGCCGCCATTACGCCAGAGTTTCATCCTCCGAAATGTTAGTCATCTGTTGTGTAATTGATTTTGCACCAGTATCTCAATTGTCTGGTTATCCATCTCGTACTTTTGCACCGAAAACCAGATCCAACGACCTCTTGAGACTGCCCTGACTCCGGTCGAAAAAACACGAGAAAATATGGCTCAACCGGCCCCCTGACGATTTGTGAACAGCAGTGGCTAGCCGTCATCCTCGCAAAGGGAGGGTGCCGCAAAAGATCAAGTCACTGCGCTGTCATTCCGTACAGGGATTGTTCGGAACCCATCTGGCAGGGATAGCCAACTATCCGGGCATTCACCTCCTTGTGAGGTGGATCCTGTACAGTCCATGTACAGGATGACAGCCGAGTCTGTGGTCGTTTCTCAATGGTCACTTCCCTAAGCTCTTTTCAACATCCTTGAGGATGTGCGGTGAAAAATGGATCCACGAGGGCCTTTTGCGACACTCTCTTTCGAGGGTGACGCAAAAGGCCCTGAAAAGAAGGGAACCACGAAGAACACGAAGAGCACGAAGAGCACAAAGAAGAGCTTTTCTTTTCCTTCGTGCTCTTCGTGTTCTTCGTGGTTCAAGGCTTTTATCCTTTTTGCGACAACCGCTTCCACCCGGGAAAATAAAACCGACATAAACCTGAGAAGCTGTCACATGGTACAACTTCGAACGTTATCACCACACCTGATCACGAATAAGTTCAACACGCTTGTGAAAACCCGCCCGAATGACGCAGAATGGGTGACTTTCCCTTTAGCTGCCCCTATAATCCGCGCCATGGCAAA
>JAQFVO010001261.1 GCA_027942505.1 Endozoicomonas sp.
GAGGCACAGAGGAAGGACTATCCCCAGCGCGCTATTGAAACCCTTGAGATCACCAGTGAGTTGCTAAAGACCAATCCGTCACGGAGCAAGCTGATTCTCGACCAACTGCCTTATGAACAACTTCCCCCGGCGCTGCAAGCCGAACTGGCAATCCAGCAAGCTCAGATTGCGCGAGCCAACAAAAATGACTCAGAGGTGTTTGAGTGGCTCGACCGCAAAGCGGTCGTCATTAGCGACGACCCAGACATCAATGCCCAGGCCCATAGCCTGAAAGCCCTGACCTACCTCCAACTGAGTGAATATCAGGCCGCTCTGGATGAGTGGTTGCTCGCTGACCCATTCCTGTCAGATGTGCAGCGCGAATCTTACCACGATCTTTTCTGGCAGACCCTGATCAGCAACCCGGAGCAGAGGCTGAACAGTCTCTACCGGCCAAACGCTCCACAACACCTGCGCGGCTGGCTGACCCTGGCCATCATCTACCGCAGCCACATGAATCTGGATGACAAAATCTCAGCCCTGGAGCTTTGGCAAAAAAACTGGCTTCACCACCCTGCCAGCAAGTACTTGCCCGATGACTTCGCCACCCTCAAGCAAAGTTCACAGGCTCAGCCGGATAAAATTGCCGTACTGCTCCCCCTGTCCGGGAGGCTTGCCAAGGCCGGTACCGCCGCTCGCGACGGCATCATAGCCTGCCACTACTCGGGTATGCAGAGCAAATCATCACTGCCGCAATGGTTGTTTTATGACACCGAGAACAGCAACATCAATGACCTGGCCTCAGCAGCCATTGATGATGGTGCGCAGATAATTATCGGCCCGCTGGACAAAAACAAGGTCAAAGAATTGAATAGCGACATACGCCATCGCGTACCGATTCTGGCCCTCAACAATCTGGAATCAGAAGACAAAAACCTCCAGGAACAACCAGAACATCGCCCCGGATTCTACCAGTTTGGGCTGTTTGCCGAAGACGAAGCGATCATGGCCGCCAATCGCGGTTGGCTTGATGGTCACAGGACTGCTGTCATCATCACTCCCAACACAGAATGGGGTAAAAAGGTCAACGCCGCATTCAAAACCAAGTGGCAAGAGCTTGGCGGTGAAGTGGTTGGTTCTGGTGATTTTTCTGGCAAAACTCAGTTCAGCAATATGACCGGCTGGTTACTGCACACCGACCAGAGTGAAGCCAGGGCACGGCAGCTCAGCCGGCTACTGAAGAGTGATCTGGGCTTTCAGGCTCGCCATCGTGAAGATGTTGATATGGTGTTTATGGGCGCCACTCCCCAGGAGGCCAGGCAAATCAAGCCAGCCCTGGCTTACCAGTACGCTGGTGACATACCGGTATACGCCACGTCAAGCACCTTTTCTGGCAGCACCGATACCGTCCTGGACCGGGATTTAAATAACGTCCGCGTCCCCGTTATGCCTTGGTTGGTACCGAGCGCTAGCAACCCACTGCAAGAACAAGTTGAAGCCCTGTGGCCGCAATCCAAAGGCCAGCTGGGCACTCTCTACGCTCTCGGTGCTGATGCCTGCCAGATCTACCCAAGACTTCAGCAGCTGATCACCCTGCAAGGCAGCCAGATGCCGGGATTGACCGGGGCACTGAACATCACCCCGGACGGCAAAGTGCACCGGGAGCTGTCCTGGCAGATATTTCGACGAGGCCGATTGGTGCCGCTGCCTGAGCCAATAACCAATGTTCTGGAAACTGAAGCTAAGTAACCAAAAAGGGGCACAAGCAGAAAAGCAGGCCCTGCTGTTTCTGAAGCAGCAGGGCCTGAAGTTATTGCACGCTAATTTTGCCTGTAAAACCGGCGAGATAGATTTAGTCATGCTGGATCAGACAACACTGGTTTTTGTTGAGGTTCGCTACCGAAGCACCTCACAATTTGCTGACGCTGCCAGCAGCATTGATCGACGCAAACAGCAGAAAATAAAAAAGACAGCGGCCTTTTATTTACAAAAATACCGCAAGCACAGTCACAGGATTTGTCGTTTTGATGCAATATCCATTGACAATTGTGACACCGACGGGCAAAACAACTTAAAATG
>JAQFVO010001306.1 GCA_027942505.1 Endozoicomonas sp.
CATCTGGTCATTATGAGGTTCAATGGCCATTGTGAATGGTGAGTAGCCCTCTTTTTCAAACCGCATACCATCACCGAGAAGTGACCGATAAGTCTTGGCAGAGCTTTCGGGTAGCATGAACGACTCTCTGTCGTAGTCGCTCTTATACAGCCTGTCGTCATGGTGTGGCACCAACCGAAAGAGTGTGGCGCTCACCGGCCCACTGGTCTCAATTTTGATGCTCATGGAACCGGAGTAAGCCCTATCGGAAGATTTTAAACACAGGTTATTATATTCTCCGGTTAATTTCAGTAATTCAAGGTCAGCGCCCTCCCGGAATGGCATCTTGTCAGGAGTGTAAAAACAGTTACTGAGCTCAACATCCTGGCCAGCCCGGTTGGAATTATCATTGTTGAACGTGAACCGATATGACACATCCCCAGGTTTCATGCGTTTTTCCTGAACCAGCTCAGGCTGTGAATTGCCCAAACGGACAAATCGGCCATCACCGGTCAGCTGGTCAGGGCTTTGTGCCTGATGCAAGTCTGTGGGCACGTTGACGGAGGTTAATTTGCGCGAAACACGGCTTACCGAGCTCGATAACCACTCGCCTGAGCCATCAGCAGGTTTATCCGCCCCCCTTTTCTGCAGTCTTGCCAGCAGGCTCTTGTGTGCCTTCTCGGGGCCCTCCTCTAACATGTCTTGCAACAGACGCTCACTGGCCTGATCGCCACTTGTCGTCCATTGCAAAGGGTCAGAGGATGCAGATACGCGAGCCGAGCGCGAACCAAATGCAGCCACCGGTTGAGCCTCTAAACCCTGAAAAATGTCTGCCACTGCGGGGGGGACTACCGGATTATGAACTATCATCATTCTGTCTCCTGTATTTATACAACATAATCCTGTTAGTGGACACGAAGATACTCCAACAGTTCCTTTCAACAAGAGTAAATAGATAAAAGCATCAGAAATAGCAGCGAAAAAACCAAAAAAACCTCTACTAAAACACACATACTATTTAATAGTTATATGTCGTTTAATAAAGATCGGAAAATTATCTTGTTATTATCAAACAATTTTCACCAGATAAAATATATTAGTCGTCCAGCATAAATATTTATCAGGAAATCAGGTGTCTCAACTCAGCCAACATATTCATGCCCACTGTGGTCACTTACTCTCCCGTTTGCCTGTTCAGAAGACAGTGATCTTCTTATTCCCTGAATAATTACCGTTTACGAAGATACGATCCTGAACGGGATAGGAAATACACCTTCAGCTTTGTGGCTGATAAGCCCGGGAGGTAGTAGTGAACACTTTAGTCTTTGGAATATTCCATGGTGAACGATCGAGACTACCCATGTTCGAGTTTCTCAATTCAGGCGAGACCACTGACACAGGGCTGTCACTTAGTCACAAATACTGGAACAGGAAGGTGAACCCGGCCAGAAGGGGATTCACGCAATCCCTGCACACAATGACAGAGGGTGTCGCAAAAAGCATAAAAGCCTTAAACCACGAAGAACACGAAGGCCACAAATATTCATGACGATGGTGTGTCACCCTCTGTCATGAAAGATTTAGCCACAGAGTCACGGAGACACAGAGGAAAAGCTATTTTCTCTTCTCCGTGTCTCTGTGCCTCTGTGGCAATTTTCTTTCACGGCAAAGGAAAAGCTCTTCTTTGTGCTCTTCGTGGTTCCCTTCTTTTCAAAGCCTTTTGCGACGCCCTCGACAGTGGCGAGAGAGGTCATTTCCTCCTTGTCATCACGCACATGGACTGCGCAAGAAGGGATTTAAGACTTGTGATTAAGCGATAGGTCACAGAGGTGGGATTACAGC
>JAQFVO010001322.1 GCA_027942505.1 Endozoicomonas sp.
CAAAGAAGAGCTTTTCTTTTCCTTTGTGGCCTTCGTGTTCTTCGTGGTTCAAGGCTTTTATGCTTTTTGCGACTCCCTCAGACCACGTTGACAACCTGCCAGACGACGTAAGCCAGAAACACCAGTAAAAGCAGCAGACACTTATAACCAGACACTTGCCAGGCAGTGACTGTTTGACCATTCTGCCTGACAGTCGTCTTACTCGAATAAACCAGGGCAACCAGCAACAGTGTCATGACAACCATCGCCATAATATCTACCCAGAATACCGCAGCATCCACAGCAATGCCCTGACCGACAACGCCCGACACGCCCAGTACGGCCAGAATATTGAAAATATTGGAACCAATGACAGTAGCAGCTGCCATGTCGTGCAGCCCCTTGCGGGCACTGACCACCACAGCCGCCAGCTCCGGCAGACTGGTTCCAAACGCCACCAGAGTCAGACCAATCACCAGCTCATTAACGCCCATTGCCAGGGCAATACCTTTTGCACCCCAAACCAGGAGCTGTGACCCCAACACAAGAAAAACCAGCATAACCAGCGACTCGATAAAAGCCCTGGAAGTGCTGATGGCCAGAGCCGGAACGTCCTGCTCCGCCTCCTGTCCTGAGGAGGTTTTGAGCAGATAAATGGTATAAGCCAGGAAAGCCACAATAAAAACAATACCATCGAACAGACTGATGGCACCGTCCATTAACATCACCGCGGCGGCCAGGGTGGTCAGGAGCAAAATAGCCAGCTCCCGGTAGACGATCCGCGCCTTGACCACCAATGGAGCAATCATTCCACCAATAGCCAGAATCAGCCCGATATTGACAATATTCGACCCCACCACATTGCCAATAGCGATGCCACCGGCGCCGTTAAACGCCGCCACAGAAGAGACCATTAATTCAGGAGCAGAAGTACCAAAAGCAACCACCGTGACACCGATAGTCAGCACCGACATGCCAAGACGTGACGCCAACGTAGCAGCCACTTCAACAAGGCGGTTGGCACTCAGGCAGAGTGTGACGAAGCCGACAACAACCGCCAGGATAAACAACAGAATTGAAATCATTACAGGAAAACACTGAGGGGCAAGGCAACCAGACGACAATTGCCAGGCCCTCGTACCGGCATTTATCGCCCAGGTCTGGCCAAATGTTGCTCTATGGCAACATCGTATACGCCATAGCCGGGCGGCTAATGCATGTTGACGTATACACCTTAAATTAAGGCAGGCTACTCCCCCAGTTCTGGGCGATTATAGCCATTTCAAGGCAGGCGAAAAGCTTTTTCTCATCCGACGGAAGGTCAAATGTACCTATCTATTTTCGAGAGTTGCCCGTTTTGGGGTTGCAACATTTTGCCCCGACACATCTGCCATAGTTCTGGACTATTCCCCAGTTAAAATGGCAGCGGATATTGCCGGAAAACCGTGTTGATATCGGCTATGACCTCGGCAGAAAGCGACAATTGATACGCATCAATATTCTCTTTAAGTTGTGTCAACGAGGTAGCCCCAATGATGGTAGAAGTCACCCCTTCGGTCTGACAGACCCAGGCAAGCGCCAACTGTGCCAGAGATATTCCGTGGCGCTCAGCCACGGCCCAGTAGCCCTCAACGGCCTCATGGGTCATCAGCGTATCGCGAAACAAACCATGGCGCTGGCTGATAGACCACCTGGATCCATGGGGAATCTGACCATGGCGGTATTTGCCGGTCAGCACGCCACCGCCCAGGGGTGACCATGGCAGGTAGGCCACATCGTTCAGCACACAGGACTCGAGCAGGTAGGGAGAATCCTTGGCGTGAATCAGGCTGAACTCGTTCTGTATCGATACCATACGAGGCAGACCGTGGCGCTCACTGAGGCGAATATACTCCCCAATGGCCCAGGGCGTATCGTCAGACAGGCCAAAGTAACGAATTTTGCCTGCCGCGATGCACTGCTCAAGCCCCCGTAAAATATCCACCATCTCCGCCTCCTGGCGGGCGCGGTCCACTTGGGTAATGGGCACCATACCCGGCCAGTGTCTGGCAAAGTGGGGCGACACCCGGTTGGGCCAGTGCAGCTGGTAAAGATCAATACAGTCAGTATGCAAACGCCTGAGCGAACCATCCACCGCCTGTTTTACAGTCTCACCACTGATGGGGCTGGCATCACGAATCCATGACAGACCGGCTCCGGCCATTTTGCTCGCAAGCACCAGCTCATCGCGCCGACCGGGGTTGGCCTTCAGCCAGGCACCAATGCACCGCTCGGTGGCGCCGCAAGTCTCCTCATTGGGAGGCACCGGGTACAACTCAGCGGTATCAATAAAATTCACCCCAAGGTCCAGGACGCAGTCAATCTGCGCAAACGCCTCGGCCTCAGTGTTCTGTCGCCCCCACGTCATGGAACCAAGACAGATCCCGGTTACCTCCAACTCGCTGCATCCCAGTTTGAATTTGTTCACAGCCTAACTCCTGCAAGGTGAGAGTAGCGTCGACCAGATAGAAAAACACAGTCAGGACAATCAGCAAACAAGGTGGCCCGCTATTGTTCAGCAATCCGGTACAGATGCCTGATGAACGTCTCAGTTTCACTCTGACCGGGGGACTCCAGTCCGAACTGGTTGTGGAAATAGATATTCAGACAACACTGGCGACTGCGCAGCACCACCGTATAACCGTGATCAAGAGACTGGGCCGTGATCCCCTCCAGATGATAACCGTCCTCCATCTTTTCGCCTTTTTCCAGGATCGTGGCAAAGGCCCGCAAGCATTTCGGTATGTCAATGTGGTGATCCATAACCGTGCTCCCGTGAGTGCTCAAGATATATGCTTCCATTCTAATCAGTCGCCGTTGGAAATACAGTGGCGTACCGCCTGAAAAGGTTTCAAGGCAGAACAACCCAGGCAAGACCGTGCAGGAAAACGACCACCAGGGTAACGCCAGCTCTCATGGTCAGGTACGGTTTAGTATGCTCAGCCAGCGCCCCGACCGGCAAATACTCCACAGCCAGGGCAAACAGATAACCCAGCGACAGAATAACCAGCATCTGCCGGTCATCCGAAGCCACCAGCAAAATAGCAAAGACACACAGAGCAATGGCGTTACTGGACAATAACTTGAGAATACGGTTGCCGCGATTATCTGCGTATATGGCCTGTCCCCACAGCGTCCCTGCCATAAAACAGCAAATGACCACGGAGTAAGTGATAAATATCTGCCCGCCCGCCATGCCGAGCAGAGGCTGCCCCCGGGCGGCACAGACCAGGGCAATTATAAAGGGCGTAACGCCCAACCAGGTTAGCCAACTCATCAACCGTTGCACGTGACCTGCCCCCCCGCTCCATTTCCTGTTGTTTCTGGTTTTGGACAGCCGTCACCGGCGAGCAATCGATCCAGGGAACAATCCAGCGCGTCCAGCTTGGCACGGTTGACGCACTGCACCCGCTGAATCAGCTCAGCCAGCCAGTTGTGCTCACCAGTCACCAGGATATTTTTCAGTTGCTCCTCCCGGGGCATGGGCCAGGGTAGCTGATCACAAAAAGCAAACAGCGTTATCTGACGCAAGTCCCTGGCCAAAAGCCACTGTCCGGCATCATTTTTACTGATAAACCCCATATCCGTCAGACGCGACATCTGACTCTCCCAATCGTCCTGTGCAACCGGAAAATCATGCCGGTGTAACTCATGCACCACCTCCCCCATCTCAAACTTATCCACCACTTGCTTGAGAATAAATAACATGGAAATCAGAGGGTGCAGCCCCTCACCAGCCACCTGACAACCATAAAGATTCAACGAGCGCACCAACACAGCGCCAAAAAGGACCATCAACCAGCTGAGATAGATCCAGATTAAAAACAGCGGCACCGCGGCAAAGGCACCATAAATCAGGTGATACGTTTGCGACCTTGAGATAAATAACGCGAAAGCCACCTTCGCCAACTCCACCAGCAAGGCGACAAACACCGCTCCGATCAGCGCATGCTGCAAGGGTACTTTGCGATTGGGGACTGCGGTATAGAGCAAAGTCAGGACAACAGAACTCAAAATAAACGGCAACAGGCTCAACAGCCACTGCTCACCGCCAAGAATGGCCGTAGTATCAGAGACCAGTTTCAGTGAAGCCAGGTACGACGTCATTAAAAAGCCCGCACCAAACAACACCGGCCCGAGAGTGAGAATGGCCCAGTAGAGCAAAAACGCAGATATCCCCCGACGCCCCTGCGTCACCTGCCAAATGTTGTTCAGAGACTTATCGATAGTCCTGAGCATGGAAAAGGAAGTGACCAGCAAAAAGAGGATGCCAAGACCGGTCAACTTGCGGGCCTGTCTGGAGAAATCCAGCAGGTAAGAGTTCACCAGTTTACCGGTGGAGGGAACGAAACTGTCAAAGATAAAATTCTGCACCACACTGCCAAGATCGTTCAGACTCGGAACCGCTGAAAGAATGCTGTAGGTCACCGTCATTAAGGGTACTACAGCAAACAGTGTCGTATACGTCAGGGCAGCAGCGTTTTCAAAACAACGGTTGGCCAGAAAACGCTCGCATACCGTTACAGCGAATCCTCTGAAGGTAGACCAGAATTGCTGAATCGGTGCCATGACCAACTCCTTATCGTACGTTAGTCACAGTGTACAGAATCTGCAAAAGAGACAACACCTTATCCTTTTGGACAACTTTGGTGACTTCACCGGAACTCTGAACACTGTCATGAGTCACATCCTTGGAGGCTGTCCGAGAACAGCGCCCTTAGTGGGGATTGCGAGAAATTGAGGATAACAATTTCTGATTTTGAGGAGAATAGCGGGGCTATTTGATGAAAAACCAGGAATTTTCAGGCCAATTTATCGCAACCGCAGCAAGACAGTCTATTCTTGGACAGCCTCCTGGTACTCAGTTTCAATCGGGTTGTTGGATCGGTACATCAGTTGTCCCACGCAGAGGATAAGCCGGCATCATCAGCTCATGATAACAATGCTCATACAGTACATCGGTGCAGTGATACGAGCGCACCTACAACTTAACCGGATGTCCAATAATGTCAGACCCTTTGCAAAACGCCAGCAACTGCGCCATACCACAGCCTCAGGAGAGACAGGAAGATAACCCGCAAAGTAGTGCAGCAATGTCTGGCAAACACGTAGCAGCAGAAAACCAGGATAAACACCTTGCCACAGCGAGCACCGGGACACAGCCTGACCAGGTACGTGCGGCCAGAGTAGTGCGACCGGTTCACACTGAAATCGGGACCGAACTGAGTTCACAGAACAATCCCTTTGCCGGGCACTGTTTCCCCGCCCGGCCCAGAAACGATACTGATAAACGAACCAGTATAAACAGTGTCAGCTTCGAGAATGTGGAACCCGATACTGTGCGGCTGCAAATCAAAATTTTAAAAAACGCTATAACTATTATGGAAAAAAAAATACATGAAGCATTGCAACACCCCCATTGCAATCCGGGTAAACTGTTTGACTCAATCCAGGATTGTTACCTCAAGTCCTGGTGCCTGCAAAAACTGTTTCTTCGATGGGAAAACCTACCCCCGGACATCAAAACTGAACAAATTAATCAGCTCATCAGCGACTTTCAAAACCGTTTCGTTCACTTTCTGGTGTTGTGCCAGCCAACCTCTCAGGATCAGCGCCAGGACCTCCTCTTCATGTGTCTGTGGTATCTTCACTGCGGTGAACTGCGTGAGGAGAAACTCTCTGCCAACTTCCTGCACATCTGTCGAAAATCTGCTTCGCTGTTTCTCCTTGCTCCATTCGATTCTCTTGACCAGGCCATTGCAAAAAAACGAATCTACGGGCCGCTCAGAAATGACCCCTCTTACAAGAGTGACAATCTGCCACGGCTTCTTTTCTATCACCTGACCCAAATGGCCCTGCCCAGCTCCGCTTACAACAATCAATGCGGTCGCATCATAGCCAACATCATGCAACAGCTACAGACCGACCCACTGTTTCAGGGAGACGGGAAGGAAAGTCACTCTACTCCGGTACTGCTCCTGGTGGAGAACAAAACAGGCAAACCAGCTACTACCAGCACCGTCAAACAGTCCCTCCAGCCGGCCACCGATGACCAATTCTCCCCGGCCAGATACGTGATCAGAAACATTGGCATTTGTCCGTTCCAGACCAGCTCACC
>JAQFVO010001338.1 GCA_027942505.1 Endozoicomonas sp.
CTGGAAAAACAGATTCTGAAAAGCATTGAGCCCTGGAAAGAAGCCTGGCAGATACTGCAGACGCTACCCGGAGTCAGTGAAATGAGTGCAGCAGCACTGATCGCAGAAATCGGTGATGACATGAGCAAGTTCGGAGGCGTGACGGGAATCGCCTCATGGACGAGGCTTTGTCCGGGCAAAACGAAAGTGCTAAGAAACGCAAAAGTTGTTGAATCCGAAAAGGGAACAAGATCATCAAAACGATCTTGTGTGAGGTGGCCAATGCGGCGATCAAGACCAAGAGCCAGTTCAAGGGCAAGTATCAAAGCCTGGTCATTCGCAGGGGTCATAAGCGAAGTCTGATTGCCGTAGCTCACAAGCTCATTCGCGTAACTTATACCTTACTAAAGCGACGCCAGCCTTATATTGATCCTGACATTGATTACGAAGGTTTATTGGTCAGGAGGAATGGGGCACGCTGGTTGAACAAACTGGTCGATTACGGCTACCTGGCTCAGGCTCAACAAAAAGCCTGAACTTTTATTGATACGATAATTTCTTGTTCCGTTCAGGGCGGTTGTGTGCGCCTTGAGTTCGGGGATTTTCACGGCAAAGACAGCACGGACAGAATTACCGTCAAACGGTTCATCCCTGCGGGCGCAGGGAACACATCATTGCTAACCGTTGCAGTGATGTTCAGAGTGGTTCATCCCTGCTGTCGCTAAAACATTTGTGCACCCCATGGGCCAGTTTCCTACAAAGTCTTTAACCTGCCGGCATAATATAAAGGCCAGGTTATGTTCTGCCCGGATTGCTCATCCCCTCCTACAGAGCCAATTAATTTGACCGTTCTGGCAGGTTTGTACCGTTCTATGTAAGTCTGCAGACTCTTTGCCCGTGTGCGCTTGCCGGATTTCACTTCCACCGGAATGATCTCGCCATTATTGGTTTTGACAAGAAACTCAATCTCAGCTTGCCTGAATTCCCAGGAATAGGTTGGATAACAGCCGGTGGCTCTTAACTCATTCTGAACAAAATTCTCAGCCAGATAACCTTTATACTCGTAACTTTGCTGAAGATGCTCCTGATAACTGATATCCAGCATACAGCCATTCCCGCTGAACACACAATTCCTATCCAACGAACAGGCCATTCAGCCAACCGTTTTTCAAGGCCGAGCGA
>JAQFVO010001346.1 GCA_027942505.1 Endozoicomonas sp.
TCAGGAACCGCTATCAGGCAGAAGCGGCCCTCAATGTGAACGTTCCCGATCATACCGTTTGCACGCTCAGCTATGCCTACCACTGGGCCAGCCACTTTAAGGCCAACGGCTTTATTGCCAGAATCAGCTATGAGTTCTGACTGCCCGCACGGATGGTGAAGATGGAACTTTTGACTTGTCCGATAGTCCAATATTGGGACTATTATCAATCCTGTAGGATGTCACCATGGACAACAGACCTGATTTCTTGAATATTCCCTCTCATCCCGTTCCTCAATGTGTGCGATGCAGCAAGCTCCCGGCCTATACGACGCCGGCTGAAGCTGGTGCTCACATCTTCCGCTATTTCAAGGAAGTTGAACGCAAGCCAGACAGTTATATCAAATCGCTCGCCGAATACATGATCAACCAGTGTGATGGCGGTATCCTTGAGAGTGCCCGTGAAGTAGTGGTCAGTTTTTTTGCCAACCTGCTCGAAACGGATCCGAAAACGCTCCTTACGTCAGGACTAATTCATCAATCCTTTGCAAAAACACTGGGTTCCGAGAGAGATTATATGTATTTAGGCGTTAAACTGACTAAAGATCAGGCTTTATGTATTGCAAACTCCTTTTTGGGCAAAACTCAGGCATCAAACCTTGAATGTGACACGCGCAGTCGAGGAGGTACAACCTCGGATTTCTCTTTCGAAGTAATTAAGACAATCTGTCAAATGAAGCCACACTACACCATTGGAAATTTTCTTAATTATCTGAAGAATTCTGACGTTTCAACCTGAAAATGGCATTGACCATTTGGCACAGTGCTGGACAGAAGTACTCACCGTCTCCCTGCTCAAAGGTGGATGACACTGTCCAGTTTTGCATGTCACCCAGTGTCGAAAAAGATGTTTGTGCGGCATTTCAATCTGCACCCTGGAACGGTGTTTGAAGATGTATACATCCGCACATACAGATAGACCCATAACCCCAGAAACAACTCCTGATGGAACGGCTGGCTATTTCCACAACACCTACCTGCGACTGCCAGACAGTTTTTATACCAGGCAGGGACCAACCCCTCTGAAAAACCCGCGCATGGTTGCCACCAGCTCTTCATCCTGCGCTCTTCTCGACGTGCAAAACACGCCTGCCAACAGGGCCGCTTTGACGCAAATCTGTTCCGGCCAAAGCCTGTGGCCCGGATCACAACCGCTGGCCATGGTTTACTCCGGGCACCAGTTCGGTAGCTACAATCCTCGTCTCGGAGATGGCCGGGGCCTGTTACTGGGCGAGTGGGTCAACACCCGCAATGAGAAGTGGGACCTGCACCTCAAGGGTGCAGGTCCCACCCCTTACTCTCGCTTTGGTGATGGCAGAGCCGTGTTACGCTCCTGCATCCGGGAATTTCTTGCCAGTGAGGCGCTGCACCACCTGGGTATCCCCACCACCAGGGCACTATGTGTAATTACCAGCGACACCCCAGTGCAGCGAGAAACGATCGAGGCCGGCTCAACCCTGCTGCGCCTTGCGCGTAGCCATATTCGCTTCGGGCATTTTGAATATTGCTACTACCGCGGACTTGAAAAAAAAGAAAAAAACCGCTTCAACAACCTGCGAGAGCTGGCAGATTACACAATCTGGCAAAACTATCCCGACCTCAAGGCTGACAGCAATTATTACTACCCTGCTTTTTTTACCGAAGTCGTGCGGCGCACAGCCATATTAATTGCCCGATGGCAGGCCGCCGGCTTTGCCCACGGCGTCATGAACACCGACAACATGAGCATTATTGGCGACACCTTTGACTATGGTCCTTACGGCTTTATGGATGACTTTAACTGGCATTACATCTGCAACCACTCGGACCACTACGGTCGCTACGCATTCAGCCAGCAACCAGAGATCGGTTACTGGAACTGCCACAAGCTGGGCCAGGCCCTGACACCACTATTCAGTGACACCAGGCTGATTGAACAAGCGCTGAACAGTTACGGAACCATCTACACCCAGACTTATCTGCGTCTGATGCTCGACAAGATCGGCCTTGTCGAACAAGAACCAGAAGACATCCAACTGATACAGGATTTATTGCAGCAATTACACGACAGCCACTGCGACTATAGCCGGTTTTTCCGCACGCTTAGTCACTATCCCTCAGATGCGGCCTGTGCTCTCCTGCAACAACAGATTGGCAAACGCTGGCTGGAGAACTATCAGGAAAGACTCAAATCCAATCCTCTGGATGACTACACCCGCCAGCAGCGCATGAAGCAGGTCAACCCAAAATACATCCTGAGAAATTACCTGGCACAACAGGCAATCTCCCGGGCAGAGCAGGGCGATTTTCAGGAAATCGACAAACTGATGACTGTACTGGCCCAGCCATTTGCTCAATGGCCCGAATTTGAGCACTACGCTGCTGAACCACCCCCGTGGGGCAAACAGCTTGAGGTCAGCTGTTCGTCCTGAGCCATAATGCCAGGCAATTTCTATAAGAGGTGTTTATGGTTAAGATAGTTCGATCAAACCAACCGCAGCAGTGAGAACAACATGGCCAGAATGGTTCATTGTGTAAAACTCGATAAAGAAGCAGAGGGTCTGGCCATGCCGCCGTTACCCGGTGCCAAAGGGCAGTGGCTGTTTGACCATGTTTCCCAGGAAGCGTGGAGCGCCTGGCAGGCGCACCAGACACGCCTGATCAATGAGAAACGGCTGAATCTTCTGGAGCCGGCAACCCGCCAGTACCTGCTCGAGCAGATGGAGCGTTACTTTGCCAACGAGTCGGTTGATATGCCCGAAGGTTACACCAGGGACGATGGTTAGGTATTGGAAAAAGTCTGAGTGGAATCTGGCATTATTTTCCACAAATACTATCTTGTCGGCTGAATAGTGACCAGACGGCAAGACAATGGATATCAGACTGATTCCTCAGCATCACCGGCGGTTTACTGAAGAACATTTGCCCTCAGGTGCTCCCCGCTGTCACTCCAGCGAGGCATTAAGCCACTCCATCACCCACAAACAGACCCGTTCAATTCTGGATGCAGGGTCTTTTTACCCGGGCAAATTCCTGAAAACACGGCTTGTTGCCAATGTGCCGGCATTCTTTCTTATTTCCTGCGGTGCACCCGGCTACACCATTATTCCGGTTGCCGCCAATGAACGCCTCTATATCATTGGTGATGAAGAGGGTAAACCAACAGGGCTGGATGAAAAAACGATCCAACAGTTAATCAATCGTGGTATTTGGCCAATACACAGTCACAGTCGTGCAATAAAGGAAGCCATAAATGCTGGTGTAAGTGTCAAAAAGAGGCAAAACACGCATCAATACAACGATTATCATTTTATTGAAAGCCACGACTGCCTGGCTCGATGCTCCCTGCCGAATACCCAAAATGAACGACATAAAACGTTTATTAACAACAGCATTAAGTCAGCACTGTGTGATTTGGTGTTGAGTCATCCGGCACAATTCAAGCGTTACGTCACTGAGGGTGTATATTATTCCGGCTGCCATCAGGGTTCACACAGAGATAAAAAACCTCAGTCCTGTGAGTCGGTCTCTTGCTCCTATTGCTACAAAAGCACTGACTTTAATGTTGACCAGTTGACTTACTTCAGGGAGAGGCAGATGGACCTGCTAAACGTGTGGCAGGAAACGGAATATTATCTGGGCAAACGGAACCTGCACGAAGCGGACTGCCCCAACAGTAATTATCGGGGTGAGCCTCTGGTTCAGGTAAAAAATACCCTGGGAAGAATTCTGGACACCCGAATGTACTACCTGGCGACACCCTTGCAACCAGCAAAACCTGCTGACTCGTGTATTTATACCCGTGTGTGCATTATTAATTCTGAAAACAGGCAGCCATCGCTGATTATTCCCCATGACGAAATGGTGGAGATCATTCATAACCGGAGAATGACCTGGGTGGGTGACAAACTCACGGAAACCATCAAAGGTCTCTCGATTGCTCTTGACATCTGCAACCAGAGGCTAAGGCAGTCAACCGAGGAGTATCAACAGCTGTATTTCTCGTCAAAGCTGCACCAGGCAGTCGAAGTCTATAAATCCCTGCTGAGTAAACTTCCCACACCGCTTACCGAACGACAACAGGCCGTATTTCATTTCCTGGGCAACGCTGAACTCAAATTTGCCCTTCTATATACCCTTTATCACCAGCTGATCAAACTATTTCAGTCGTTTAATCATTATCAGCTGGCAAGTGACCGGGGGCAGCATCGATCATTTGCAGAGAAAAAACCTGCAAATGATACGCTGGCACTTCGCTTTGTTCTTCAAACACAGATTAAACAGCTGGTATCTGCCCACCAAGATACGGTAGCAGATATCATCAGTGGTGGAAAAACACCCACACTTGCTGGCTGTTCCGGGTTTGATATTGCCATGCTCCCTACCCTGTTTCCCTTTGAGTGGTTGTGGGAAGATGACCATCGCTATCGGCAGGTGTTTGAGGCAGCCAATGATATCCTGGCCTTTTTGGATGAGCTGTACTTGCTGGATAATGAAAACTACCTGATGGCTTTGCCAGAGATAACGTCAAACGTCGTATAAATTTTCATGCGGTACTGCACTGGTGGTATCACGATAGTTTTTTTGGCAGGCATAAAAAAAGCAAAACCCCGGAATGGTCCAGAGTTTTGCTGGGGATGGTGCCTAGGGGCGGAATCGAACCACCGACACGCGGATTTTCAATCCGCTGCTCTACCAACTGAGCTACCCAGG
>JAQFVO010001348.1 GCA_027942505.1 Endozoicomonas sp.
ACTTGTGGGAAATGAGGGGCTGACTGCTTGACTGGTGGATTGTCCGGCTGAATTCATTTGGGCGCCTGCAATATTAGTGATTTTTGTCGGGTGACTGGATGATTTATTGTGGAATATATCGTAGCTCAACTTTAGAGTTTGCATAAAACGAATGTGCAGGCAGTTTTCTGCAAAAAAGAAAGTTGTCACACTTGAACTAATTTTTTTAAATAAAAAAGGCAAAAAAAGCAAAAAAAGGACACCTGCTTTTTCCAGTTGAGAAATTTATGGGTGTTATTCTTTTCTCGTTGAGAAAGTTATGAGTGTTCTATTCCTTCCCTGTTCTTCTCTCCCAATATAAATCGCCATGACTAATCCAAATCATTCTTAACCCCGTCGTGGCTTTGTCTATCCTCCTCGCCTCGAAAGTCATCGCTGAGTAAACATTTGATACTGCTGTTGCGCACTGCGACTTCAGATGACGTGTGAGCTTGAACCCAATATGGACGAAGGGGGCAGTATAAACAATAGGGATTTTGAGGAGGTGACAACTTTGTTGGCGCAGTCTACCTTATCCGCATCTGCACTGGGGGTTCCCCTAAACCGTGAACCGGTCGTCAATCCACCCGGTGATGGACAGGGTTTGGCGTGGCTATTCGTTCCGCTATGGTGCCGTTTCTCCAGTCATTGAACCCCGGTTATCTGTCAGTCGATACACAACAGAAGTCGGTTAATGGCCCGGCTTTCACCCTCGGTTCCGACGCAGATGGTGATCTGTTCCAGGGTGTTGAGCTGGTTGCCCGGTTGGTGTCGCCCTGTGCCAGACTGCCGGAGGAGATCAGCAACCTCCCGGGCAATGTCTTCAGTGCTGCACCCGTGCTTCGATACCATTGATAATCTCCAGCACTGCCTAGTGCAAACCATGAAAGATGGCGGCCATGTTGACAGTCTCCGGTTCACCGGGGCCAACATCAACAGCACTGAGACGATGGGTGTCGTTGACTGTGAAATTCTGGACAATGCCCTGGCCAGTAATATCCAGGTTGAGAATGCTTTTGTTGCTACCAGCGGTGAAAAAAAAGGCGTCAACGCACCCGGAATTTCCCGCAACCCGAAACCGCTTTTCAATCTACTCTTTGGGGGCCTGTGGCTCGATCTGCCAGAAAGAGACAGTGACCTCATCCCACTTTTCATAATCAACCCTGATT
>JAQFVO010001381.1 GCA_027942505.1 Endozoicomonas sp.
TCGGCTGTGTTGTAGATATGCGGCGAAAGTCGCATTCCCATGGACCGGACATCAAACTGCACGCGCGCTGACTTCAGCGCTGCCGATATCTGCGCCTGACTGGCAAAGTCAAGCACCAGGGTTCCTCCCCTGTTCTCTGGCTCCATGGGAGTGACGACACTGCTGTCGGGAACACCGTCAATGATGGCCTGGGTCAGGGCCAGGTTGTGTGCCCGGATCTGCCCGACACCGATCTCGTTCAGTGTGCGAATGCCATTGGCAGCGACGATATAGGGCAGGACCGAGGGTGTTCCACCCCAGAATCGCAAGGCATTGTCGGCATATTGAAAGTGTTTAATGTTGAATTCAAAAGGGTTCTGATGGGAAAACCAGCCCACATCCATGGGGTTCAGGTGCTCAAGAACCTCATCATTTATCCACAGGAACCCGGCACCTGGGCCACCGCACAGCCATTTTACGCAGGAGCCGAGAACCACGTCGGTCTGCCATGCGGCCAGGTCTATTGGCACCACCCCGGCAGACTGGGAAATATCGACAATGGCAAGGATTTCCCGCTCTCTTGCCAGTGCCGTGATGGCGGCCACGGGCGTCAGCCGACCGGTATTGTAGTGGGCATGAGTCACCAGGACGGCGCACACATCGTCGGTCATGAAATCGGACCATTGATCAATGTCCAGCGGATTCACCGACTTGGGCATAAAGCGTACTCTGAATCCGGCGCGCTCAGCCTGCTGCATCACAAACCCCATGGATGGAAAGTCATTTTCTGTCAGCAACAGGGTGTTTCGTGGGCCTGGCTCAGGCAGACTCATCAGTAACTTGGATAGTCCGCTGGACAAATTCACCTGGGGACAAAACTGATCCTCCCTGCCATTCAACAGGGTGGCCAGCTCAGCACGAAATTGGTCAAACACCGTTATCCAGCCACCCCAGGCATCCGGCTCACCCTGTTCCCACGCAGCAAAAAAGTGACGTTCAACGGCACTTCGGGTTGTTACCGGCATACGCCCCACAGAGTGGTTTAACAGATAGATACCCTGTGCCGGGGCAAACTGCTGGCTATGCATGGCTCTCTCCGGCAACAGCGGTCATTGAGGCGAGCAGGGTTTGCACGTCCTGGTAACGGGTTGCAATATCGTCCCTGTTGGCCGCAGTGCGCAGGTCATGGAGTTTTTTCAGCGCGGCGATCAGTACCTGCAGTGGCGGCCCGCTGGCGGTGATATCCTGTTTTTCACTCAGGGCGTTGTCGTTGGCAGGCTTGACGACGAAGTGTTTGACCAGTTGCTCATGGTGCTGAATGGCGGTTTTTCCATGGGCTTCACAGACGGCGAGAAACTCACCGAGGTTATCCTGATACCACTGCTCGTGGTGGCTGGATGGCGGGACCGACAGGAACTCGTCCATCAGGCTCTTGCGACGCATGCAGTCGCGCAACACTAACTGATCTTCCGGGCGCATAAACAGGAATTTGTCCACCAACAGTTGCGAATAATAAGCGTCATCCGCCCGACAGACACCCAACAGCAGATCGATCACATTAATTCCGGCAAAATCCCCCGCATTGGCCCCCCGGTATTCGTTTTTGCCCACCCGGTGAGTTTTGTAATAGGGGCGCACGCAATAAAAGAAACGATCGACGTCTAACACATTAAACAGGGCAGTGTTGTTATCGAGAACGTCATCCAGTGCCTGACGGGCAGCCACGAAAAGATCCCGGGTGACTGGGTGAGAGATGCCCAGCGGCAGGCTGTGTAACAGGGCTTCAGAGGCCCTGATATAGGCAAATACTCCCCTGGTGTTGTAATCCAGGAAACACTTCTCATCCTCCAGCGAGGTGAAGGTTCGGTAGAGACCGTCAATGGCTTTGTTGTGGGTTTCAAGATGGGCGGAGGCAAATCGGGGATGCACGCCCAGCGATGCTCCCAGTTGCATTGCCAGTGCTGATGCATCCTTCAGCGAGGTGTCTGAGGCATCCATAACACCGGGCACTTCATGTCGGCGGCAGGCAGCAAGGAAGAAACCGACACTTCCCAGCAGATCGAAACCATTGTCAAAACCTTCATCGGTGTTGCCTTCACGCAGCAACTGGCGGATAAAATCATTACCCTGCAGAACCAGCTCGCTTTTCAAATGATCACCAATACCCTGCACGACTTCCCTGTGTTCCCGGGCAAAGTAAAGATGCTCAAGCGCAGTGTTTATGGCTTTAAACTCATTTCTGATCCACCGATCAAAACGTTGCGATAACGCGGTTCCCACCAGATTTCTCCGAGGTTGGTAACAACTGTCCCATTATAGATATTGCCTGTCCGTTGTGGCCAGTAACTCCGTACACGGACCAATTATAAAGACGTTAGTACTTTTCTAAAGACAGATTGGCCCAAAAAAATATTGAACTTTTTTGATTACAACAAGCCAATAAGTGAGTTGATTAACATAACGGTTTGTTATGTTAATCGGGTTTTGGATATAAAGCTGTTTAAAGGCGTAGTGATTTATGTTGAACATACCGGTTAATCCAGCTGGCTTGCCCTGTCAATCAGGTTCATCCTTGAAAGCCGGAGATGACGTAGCCTCACCATCCGCAACGGCACGAAGTGATTTTTTTTGGAAAGTAGAAAAATTCCCGATAATTGACCAGCTTTTGCAGTTTCCACGGGAAGTGGTGGAAAAATCCCTTCGTAAACACATATTTTCCTATCCTGTCTCAGCTAAAGAGGTAACGCCCGCTCTAAGGGTTACTACCGGCTGGGGGGAAGAAGGTAACAGACTGGCAGGTGAAGCCCTGGTTAATGATAAGTTGGAAAAAAGGGAGAATGAAGTTAAGTATTCCCTTGAACGTATGCCACAACTTAATAATATTTACCAGACACTGGCTGGGAATTTTTCTTACGAAGTACTCCTCGAGAGGTTGTCCAATGATAAAAAGACTCTTCTTCAGCACATCTCTGATTTTCATAAAGAACTTGATCAGATGTACTTTTTGTTTTTTCAAACAGGGATGCAGTACAGAAAATTATTCGACAGCAAGATCACCTGTGAGATGAGCAAGGATGAAAAAATTGACTACTACCAGGCAAAACTGACAGAACATAATACCTTATCAGATGAGCTTGCGCGAGAGAGACAGGTTTTTTTCTCAACTCCGGTTTCGAAAAAAACACCCGAGGATACGTCAAACCATGAGTTCTATCATCAGGCTCTGGCGATGATGGATAGTGATCAGGCAAAGCGATTAAATAATTTTGTAGAATTGGCAAAACAGGTGGCTGATCCTGAGTTAAATGAAAGCCCAGAGTCGTACAAGCGCACGGAGGTAGGTGATAAACTTTATGAACTTTTTTTAGGTTATTATGAATATCAAGACAAAATACATTCCGTAGAGTGTGCCTTGAGAATAGCCCTTACCGCACTGGTAGAAATTCAATACCATGAAAAGATTTTTTCTATTGCCGATGAATTGGGCATAAAGCCTTCCGATGATGAAGAGATCAGCTGTCGTTTGAGTAACTTGTTCAGCAAGCTGTGATTTGAAGCATTGGTGGCTCTCTTGTTCAAAAACAGGGCACCTGTTTTCTCAGCCGCGCAATGCTCCCCACCTCGGCGGCCCCACCGAGGTCGCTCAGGTGAGTCTTTACGACGACCTGGTAACGCTGATTTCAGTGCTCAACTTACCCTTTTCACCAGGCATCAGCAGCGCACCAGATGCCAGGTCTTTTGCATAACGGGTTGCTTCAACACAAACCATCGTTTCATAACCATCGTCGTTCATATCACCCATGCTTATGCTCAACTCTTTCCATGGGTTCCAGATAACGGCCGAGTTATGCCCGTTATTACCAATATGGATAATACGCTGATTACCTTGATCTTGGATGGCAATGGTTTGATCCGGGGCAGTATAAATCCGGTCAATGGATTGGTTGATGATTAAGGCTTCTGAGGATTCGCAGGGCAGATCATCTTGCAGGCTATCGATGTAGGAAGTGCCGGCACCGGTTATCCAGGTTTCGGTTGCTTCGGCAATATTGAAGTAAGTGTGCAGAGCACCGCTCCATTGCCAGGGGCTTTCACCCGTGTTGATCATTTCCAGCTCTATGCGCAGCGTTTCTCCCAGGGTAAAGGTCAGCACTGCACTGAAATCATGGGGCCAGATCGCTCGGGTCTGTTTGGAGGCGCTGAGCTCAAGACGAATGGTAACTGCCTGCTCACTCTCCTCGTGATCCAGCAATTGCCACGGGCTGATTCGGGCAAAGCCGTGTGCAGGAGTGCTGACGGGGCCAAACCAGGGCCAGCAGACAGGAACACCACCGCGTATCGCCTTGTCCTGCGAGAAGATTGCTTTTTTGCTGAGCCAGATAACGTCCTGATGTCCTGCCGGTTTGAACTGAATCAGGTGGCCGCCCTGGAGGGATATTGCCGCCTCGCACTTTGGGCTTTGAATCTTCACAATAGTCAGGCCATTCATGCTGTGCCTGGCAATGGAAGGGCTCAGTGTTTCTTCAAAAATCAAGTCATTGGTCAGCATCGGGGGAACCATATCAACTGTGCGGCTTGCAGAAATTTGGGGCGAGCCAACAGGCTCGATTGAATGCCAGGTGTGAAATAACCGAATCAGTACTACAGCCGCCTATCAACAAGGCGGCCATCCACTTGGTGGTGGGAGTACATTACTCATCGTCAAACCGACCGTAGGCATCGGCCGCTAGGTTTTCAAAGCGGGTGAACTGGCCAATAAACGCCAGCCGACAGGTACCGATGGGGCCGTTACGCTGCTTGCCGATGATGATCTCGGCGACTCCTTTGTATTCCGTATCAGGATTGTAGACCTCATCGCGGTAGATAAACATGATGACGTCAGCATCTTGCTCGATGGCACCGGATTCACGCAAGTCGGAGTTAACCGGACGTTTGTTGGGACGCTGCTCCAGGGATCGGTTAAGCTGGGACAGGGCGATAACCGGGACACTGAACTCCTTGGCAATGGCCTTGAGAGAGCGGGATATTTCGGAGATCTCGTTGGTCCTGCCCTCTCCAAAGCCCGGAATCTGCATCAATTGCAGGTAGTCAATCATGATCATGCCCAGCTGGCCATGTTCGCGCACCACCCGGCGCACCCGCGAGCGCATTTCTGACGGGCTGATGCCGGCAGTATCGTCGATAAACAGCTTTTTATCCTTTATGCGCTCCACCGCAGACAGCAACTTGGGCCAGTCCTCTTCTTCCAGCTGGCCGCTGCGGACTTTGGACTGGTTGATCCGGCCAAGGGAGGACAACATACGCATCATCAACTGTTCTGCCGGCATCTCCAGACTGAAGACCATAACGCCCTTGTCGGTGTTGAGCAGGGCGTTCTCCACCAGGTTCATGGCAAAGGTTGTCTTACCCATGGATGGACGTGCAGCAACGATGACCATATCGGACGGTTGCAGGCCCGAGGTCATTTCATCCAGGTCTTTAAAGCCGGTGGTGGTGCCGGTGATGGCGTTACCGGCATTGAACATCTCATCAATTTTCTTGACGGTGTTTTCCAGGATTTCCCGTACGCCCACCGGGCCACCGGTGTTTGGGCGCTCTTCGGCAATATTAAACACCAGTCGTTCAGCTTCATCGAGAATGGCCTGGCTGTCTTTGCCTTCGGGGTTGTAGGCGCTGTCCGCTATTTTCTGACCGGTGTTGATCAGCTTGCGCAGTACTGAACGCTCATAAATAATCCCGGCATAGGCGCGGATGTTGGCCACACTCGGTACATTGCTGGCCAGTTCTGCTAGGTAAACCAATCCTCCAATGTCGTCTATTTCACCGCGATTTTCCAACAGTCCGGCCACGGTGAGTGGATCAAAAGGCTTGCTCTCATTGCTCAAAGAGCAAATGGCGGAGTAAATGAAGCGGTGACCGGGATTATAAAAGTCATCCGCCGTAAGCTTATCAACCACCCGATCCAGAGCCTGGTTATCGAGCATAAGGCCGCCTAACACCGATTGTTCGGCTTCGATGGAGTGCGGCGGGGTTTTGATGGCAACCGTCGCTTCATCGATGGGAAGCTCTAACTCACGGGGGTTTGCATCCAGCATAATGACGATCTGAACAATAGACTAAAGGTCAGTCAGAATAACCGATTCAGACAACCGGAAAAACACCCATCGACGTCTGTTATCAATCTGGCCGCAGCAAACTGTTGGACGGTGACACCAGGCCAGCTAGGGAATTGTCCTTAAATCAATAGCACTGACTTAAGAGTGAAAGCCCTGTCATACCTAGGCTTTAAGGTACCCTACGATTTGAACCACAAAGCACACAAATGTTCATGACGATGGTTCGTCACCCTCTGTCATGAAAGCTTTAGCCACAGAGTCACGGAGACACAGAGGA
>JAQFVO010001399.1 GCA_027942505.1 Endozoicomonas sp.
AATGAATATTGCAATGGCCGCTAATTCCAAGCCTTGGTTCAATGATTCCAGCTGTTGCTTACAGACTCAGCAGATGCATCGCGACAAAGTTCGCAGTGCTAAAAACGGCCATAATTTTTTGCTTCGCCCCGACTACAAAGGCAAGTATCACAGCGTCACGCTACCCCAAAAAGTCTCGGCGTTTTTCCTGTCCATCTGTTGCCATGACCGGGTCATACCGCTGGAGTCCAAAGATCGTATCTATGTTGTAGATGACAAAGATGGCTTCCCACCCGGCCTGGCAGAATGTGCCATTGAATTAAGGAAGAAAAATATCTGGGTTGTGCAAAGCAGGTCAAGGGCAAGCCAGCAAGGTAAAGTCGCTCAATTGACATTGAAAAAGCAGGTATGTGATTGTTACGCACAAGTCCATTCCATTAGAAAACATGACAATATCGCCGGTAACATTCTGCCCAATACCCGGGACGAGCTGAAGGAAACCTTTCAGGACAACATTTACTCATCACCATTGTGCACTTTGATGGCAAGCCATCCGGAAGTGATTCAACATTGTGTCTGCGAGGGTTTTTTTTACGCCGCCCCCCCAAGTGGAGGGAACCCCACATGCAGGAATTTATGGTGGGACACTATGAATCAGTGATGTGTGCTTTTTGCAAGGAAAGTTCTACCTTTAGAATTTGCAGCACCAAAGAATTAATCACTGTACAGCACAACGCCTCCAGAGGCTGGCAGGTTGTTGAAGCTCATCTCAATGACAAAATAAAGCACAAGAATGGCTGCCGCTTCAGGGAATTTTGTAATGATGATGCTCTGCTACAAGTAAGCGACCACGCCGGCAACATCATGCCAACACAAATGTACTACATTGCTGATCCGGTCAATGAAAGCACAGGCAACTTTGATGATTACGGAAAGAGCTGTTCCTACACGCGGGTTTTTGTCATGGCTGACATCAGCGAACAGGAAAGGCGTCAACTGGTTATCTCCCACGATCAGATCAAAAAGCTGATCTATCAACAGCATCAGGAGGCTCTGCGCACCCTGCCCCATGAAAGCACAGCTACCCTGACAACAGCCCTTGAGAACTATCAGCAGGTGCTTAATCAGGAGTTGCCTCTCAAGTATCAACGACTGTATGACTGCTCTGATCTGAAAAGGGCGGTCTCCAGCTACCGCAACAAGTTGCAACAGCTACCTGGCTCTGTAACCCGGTTACGTCAGAAAGTTCTTGATTTTCTGGCATATCCTGACCCCCCGTTACGCGCACTCTATGTCGCCAGCAGCCAACTGACTCACATGCTGCCGTTGACCAGAGGTGCCAGGGCAGAGGTCCTGACCATCATGACTCCAAAAATCAGCGCATTGGTCGCTCAATACCGGCAGGCCATGCAGACAGTTCACGGGCAGGTAGTTATTCCTGATCTCACGACCATGGCCCCCTGTGACTCATGGAACAGCCCCGCTCTGCGCAAGATCGGTGTGGTTGGGAACGAAGTTCTTGACTGCCTGAACAGACTGAATATTGATGACAATGAACTGTACCAGGCATTTATGGCGCATCAGCTGAACAACGGCTGCTAAAAGGTTTCTGCAGGTTTCGTGTTAAAAAAAATGCGCTCCCCCGCCATGACCTTTTCGTTCAGGAAGGCGCGTGGCCACAGCACTCAGCGGCTAAAGATGGGTGCTCCGTTTAACCCGGCTTGAGTAGTCTTAACTCAGCCAGTGGGCGGTGCCAAAGCGCAGAAAGTTCCTGAAGTTTTTTTCGAAACCAGAAAAAAGACACCCACTTTTTCCAGTTGAGAAATTGGTGAGTATCCTATTCCTCTTAAAACTCTTCGCAAGCCAGTGCCTGACTGAAAAAAAGACGATGGTCAGGTAACTGACCGGAAACTCATTAACGACAATGACTCAGGTATACGCAGCCTCATCAATCACGCAAGTGGTTTGGTGTTGGAAAGATGTCAATTCTTACCCGCACGGGGATATTTTGTCGTCGAAACTGGTCCAACGGCGGAAACGGCATCAGGATAGTGAAGAGGATGAACGCAAGCCCCGCCAACCCAACACCTTCTGAAGCTCCCAGCTTGTGCTCAATTTGTCTGCAACCTATGCAAATTTCAAGGCTCGCAGGCAAATCCGTTTCTATTGTCATTCCCTGTCGGCATATGTTTCATTCTCATTGCATTTATCGATGGGCAACCGATCACATAACCTGCCCCATCGGGCGCCAAGTCATCGTGAAACAGGAGGTGCTGTATCCCCTGCCACGTAATTGGCAAGGGCTGATGGTTAAAGGTGCCAGAGATGGTGATGAGGAGATGATCAAGGTCCTGTTGGCGCGGGGGGCTCAGGTGGATGCCGATTGTTCCCATTCAAAAACTCCTTTCGCCCTGGCGGCAAGGAACAGACATTTTACCGTAGCTCTAATGCTGGCAACCCGTGGCTCCACCGACCCGGAGGGACAGTTCCACTTGGGGCAGATGTACATGGAAGGCGCAGGCACGAAAAAAAATGTGACAAAGGCAAAGGATTTGTACTACGAGTCCGCTAATCAGGGCAATGCTGATGCACAGCTCTGTCTTGGGTGTATGTACATGCGTGGAAATGGGGTGAACAAGTGTAACCATCTGGCCATAAAATGGCTGCAAAAGGCTGCCGATCAGGAAGTTACCAAGGCTCAAGGTTTTCTGGGCTGCATCTACACGGGTGACGACGTAACGGTCAGAGACATAGGTAAAGGCGTGAAATTGTTGCAAAAAGCTGCTGACAAGGGTTTCCCGGAGGCTCAGAACCGACTGGGCTGTTTGTATTGGAATGGCATAGATGGGGGCCCAAACGTAATAAAGGCGCAAAGATTGTTACAAAGTGCTGCCGACCAGGGGCACACCATGGCCCAGGTAAACCTTGCCCGGCTTTATCTGGAAAACAAGAACAAGAAAGAAAAAGCGGCGAAACATCGCGAGGCGGTAGTGTTGCTGGAAGAAGCCGCGGAGAAGCGACATCCTGACGCCCTGACACTCCTTGCCGACATGCATCTTCAAGGCACCTGCGTGGTTAACAAAGATTTTGCCCGGGCCATGGAGCTGTATAAACTGGCGGCTGAACTCGGGGATGTGCAAGCGCACAGACAACTTGGCCTGATATACAATTCTGACGTGTTTATGCCCGCCGATTACAAACTGTCCCGCAAACATTTCCAGAAGGCCGCAGAGCAAGGTGATCCCGTTGCCCATTACCATCTGGGGTTAAGGTTTCATGAGGCCCATCACTTCTGGCCGGCAGAGTACCATTTCAGGGTAGCCGGCAAGAAGGGCCACGCAGAGGCTCAATTCAGTCTCGCTTGTTTGTACTTTTATGATTTTGAAGACACTTTTGAAAACACGGGAAAGGCAATATATTGGTTCAAAGAGGCTGCCAGCAGCGGCCACAGGGAAGCACAGGAGTTCGTCGCAGCACATCGCTCAAGCTGGGGACCCTACACACCCATTGATGAAGGCCCATCAAAACGAATGAAATATGATGTAACCAACTCGTCCTTCCAGATGCCTCTCACCGTCGATGACCATGCCAACCACGGTAGACGTTAAGCATCTGTCCAACGCCGCAGAAGAACTGGCCTTGGTTGAACATACTAAACAATCTGTCCATTCACATATCCCTTTATCTGCCTGACTATACATGTATGTCCCACTCTATTTGAACGCAGAGATAAAATGAATATCTTTCCAGCCTCTCTCAGTCCATACTGTGAGTTATGAGACCTTGTTTTTTCCACTCTGAGTTATGACCCTCTTGCTTTGTGCTTGGGATGAAGATCAAGCAGAAAAAGCTTGACTGGTAGCTTACAGCCACACCAATCACAAACTCAGTCAGTGTGAGACTCATCTTTTTTCTAATGTAAACTTTTGAACAACTGTTTTATTTTCATCCACTAGACAAAAACTGTTACTTCTTGATATGCATGTACAAATTTAGAATAGTTTTTTTGCATATTAACCCTTTGACCCCAAAGAGTGTCCAACATCTAAGTTCTCCTGACAATATCACCTCTGAATCACACATTAAGGTTGACAGAATAAAGGAAATGATCCTAACCCTAACTTCTCGATTGAGAAAAATGGGTGTCCTTTTTTTCCTACCCTTTTTTTCTTTTTTTTCTTTTG
>JAQFVO010000008.1 GCA_027942505.1 Endozoicomonas sp.
AAGTAATGGTTTGCTGGCTAGTTGTTCAATTAACGCTGCAGTTACCAGGTGGTTGGGTATGATGCCCGGATCAAAAGCCCTCCTGATCCTGCTTCAGGGCTTTGCCACGCTGGTGTTGCAGATTCATCCACTCAGCGGTGTATTGCACGGACTGGTGCTGGGGCTGTTCTGGGCGCTCACGGTGCTTGCAGTCCGCCAGTCAGTGGCCTGAGTAAACGTACTTTTCCCGTTTGATCTGCCTGGGCGGGAATCCCATTTCCCGGAGCAAGGCAACACATTCATCAATCATGCCCGGGTTGCCGCACAGGTAAACTATGTCTTTTTCCGGGTTGAGGTTCAGGGCATCGAACTGACCCTGAACGTGACCGGCGTACTCGCCAGTGTTCAGGTCCGGCTCACGGCTCAGACAGACCCGCTGTCGGCTAACCGGCGCGAAATCCTCAGCATAAATGCACTCGTGGCGATACCTGAACCCCATCACGGTGGTAATTGCCTTGCCCTCACCGGCCAGCGCGGCCAGTTGCGGAATCATACTGCGATAGGGGGCGATGCCGGTACCCGTACCCACCAGCACCAACTGACCGGGCAACGCTTCGGGCAGTACCAGTGCGCCATAGGGGCCGGTCATGCTAATCGTGGTGCCGGGCGTAGCGTGCTGAAAAAACGTCGAGGCCACACCGCCGTCGACCTGACTCAGCGCCACTTGCAGCAGCCCGGTAGCCTGAAAGTCGGCTGGTGAATTGGCAATGCTGTAGCTGCGTTTGTGCACAGTACCGTCAATCTCGATGTGCAACTGCAAGAACTGCCCGGCGACAAAATCAAACTCTGCCGCGGGCTGAATACTCAGCTGCAGGGTATTGGTGCTCAATTGCTCAATTCGGCTGAGCGTGGCAGGAAAAGGCGCTGCTGGCATGTGACAATCCTCTGGTCGTGATTCTGCCAGTCAACTGTTAACTGACGGAACGCAGTTGGAAGAAACGTTTGATCATTCTGGCAAGGCTTCCCCGCCACGGTTTGTTATGAACCCCGAAGGTGCTTAGTATTTTTCGACAGGCCAGAGTAGCATTGGCCGGCGCCTGAATACCATCACGCTGGTTCAGTTTATCCATACGCAGCTTACGAACTTTCAGAGGCTGGTATTGCGATGCCTCGGCAATGACGGTTTCGGCAAAACGGTTCTCCGAAACCGGCTCGGCCCCGGCGTAATGGTACGTGCCCCACGGCTGCGCAAGACAGTCAAGCTGCTGCACGATGGCAACGATGACCCGCGCCACATCGTCGCCTGGCGTTGGGCAGCCTTGTTGATCAGCCACCACCGCCACCTCCTGCTCCTGACTGATACGATCGAGCAGGTATTTCAGCAAATTGTCGCGCCAGTGGCTGATCACCCAGGACAGGCGCAAAATGATGTGCCGTGGGCAGCGTGCCATGATTTGCTGTTCAGCCTCCCAGCGACTGGTGGCCATAACACCGGTGGGGTTGGGGATATCGTCTTCGGTATAAGGCTCTTTTTTGTTGCCATCAAACACACGGTAGGTGGAAATGTAGAGCAAAATAGCGTTGTGCTGATGGCAGGCATCGGCCAGGGTTGCCATGGCATCGCGGTTGATCAGCATACACTTGTGCGGCTCTCTCTCGGCCCCGGCCGGGTCATTGAAGCTGGCACAACTGATCACGATATCTGGCTGATATTTGCTGACAAATCGCTCGATGGACGGCAGATTCTCCAGGTTCAACTCGTTCTTGTCTGGTGCAATACAGGGCAACCGTTTTTTCTCTAATAGCTTCAGCACCTCCTGACCAATCAAACCGGTGCCGCCAATCAACATTAATTTCATAAACATTGAATCACTGTGAGTGAATTGCCGCCTGGCAAACTGTCGTTGGAAAGCTGATTATACATTTTTGTTATTGCGTCATGGACAAAGAAATTGCACAAAAAAATTGTCGGCCTTTTTATAGTTGCCCGACCATACAAAACAGCCAGATCAATAACAAGATGCGCCGGCAGGCGGCCATGATCATTCTGGCAAAATCTGCGATCATAGTAAGATAAGTCATTTATTTCTGACTATTTTTACACTGTTGACCCTTCCATATTCAGGATCTTCTGACGATGTATCTGGCCGAGGCTCCCCCGGAGCAGCACGAAGAAGAACGCATTCTTCTTGTCGATGACAATCCAACCAACCTGCAGGTTCTGCTGCAAACCCTCAATGGCCGGGGCTACAAGCTGTTGATTGCCAAAAATGGTGAGAGCGCCCTGAGAATTGCTGCCAAGGCCAAACCTGCCCTGGCGCTGTTGGACATTATGATGCCGGACATGGATGGCTACCAGGTGTGCCAACGACTGAAAGAGAACCCGGAGACCCAGAATATTACGGTTATTTTTCTCTCCGCCCTTGATGACACCAAAGACAAGGTCCGGGGGCTGAAAACCGGTGCGGTGGATTTTATTTCCAAGCCGTTTCAGGCCGAAGAAGTGATCGCCCGGGTTCAGACTCAGCTGAAAATCCATAAACTGGAACAGGCGCTTTCGGCCAGGAACCGTCAGCTCGAAGCGGACAAGGCAAACATCCTGGAGAGCATGAACGAGGGCATTTTCGGTCTGGACCGGCGCGGCATGATCACCTTTGCCAATCCTGCTGCTTCAAGGATGACCGGCTGGTCCATTGAGCAGCTGACCAGCCTCAGCCTCAAAGACCTGATGCAGACTGAACCACCTGCGACGCCAAACCCACAGGCTGCCATTGAGGTCTCCCTGAGCAAAGGCATCAGCAAAACTGTGGAAGATGCCACGTTCCTGCACTGCGATGACACGCCCTTCCCGGTCGATTTCTCCTGTACGCCAATCATGGAAAACAGCACGCCGAGCGGTGCGGTGGTGGTATTCAAGGATATTTCCGAGAAAAAACGCCACCAGGCCGCCCTGCAAAAAGCACTGGATGAGCTGGAGAGCCAGAAAGAGCAGCTGACCCATGTATCCCGCCTGAGCACCATGGGCGAGATGGCCGCCGGCTTCGCCCATGAGGTGAATCAGCCCCTGACCGCCATCTCCAACTACGCCCAGGTAGGCCGGCGCATGCTGGCCCGGCTTGAGCTGGACGATGACCTTGGCCTGCACGAGGCCATGGAGAAAATCAACACCCAGGCCCGGCGCGCGGGGGAGATCATTGCCCGCATTCGCTCCTTCGTGAAGAAGCCGGACCATGTTCTGGGCAGCGTTGACCCCAATCGCCTGATTCAGGACACCTACAAACTGGCTGAGGTGGACGCACGGAACAACAACATGGAAATCCACCTCAAACAGGAAGAAGGGCTGCCCGATGTCAAGGTTGACCCGGTACAGATTCAACAAGTGGCACTGAACCTGATTCGCAATGGCATGGAGGCGATGCGGGATATGGATACCCGCAATATTGGCGTCTATGTGCGCACGTGCAAAGTGGATGATGAATTCGTCAAGGTGTCGGTGATTGATCGGGGCCATGGCCTGGCTGACGATGCCGAAGAGCGGCTGTTCACTCCGTTTTACACCACCAAGCCCGATGGTATGGGTATTGGTCTCACCGTCTGCCACTCTATTATTCAGTCCCACGGCGGCAAGCTGACCTTCCAGCGCAACCCGGAAGGAGGGGCGATATTTGAATTTACCATGCCGATTGCAGACTGATACCATGGCGGTTTTTGATGGCTATGGCCGGGAGAAAAACAGTGACTGAGCAAGTAACGCAGTACATGCACGGCCTGGGCCAGAGAGCCCGGCAAGCGAGCCAGACCATGGCCATGGCCGATACTGCGCTGAAAAACCAGGCACTACTGGCCATCGCCGAGGCGCTTGAGGCTGAGCGTGCCGGCCTGAAGCAGGCCAACAGCCAAGACCTGGCTGCCGGCCAGGAGCGCGGGCTGGATGCCGCCATGCTTGACCGTCTGGAACTGACCGATGCCCGGATCAATACCATGATTGAAGGGTTACGCCAGGTCGCTGCCCTACCCGACCCCATCGGCACCATTGATGACCTTAAGTACGTGCCCAGTGGTATCCAGGTCGGCAAGATGCGCGTGCCGTTGGGCGTTATCGGCATCATTTACGAATCTCGCCCCAACGTCACGGTGGAAGCCGCCAGCCTCTGCCTGAAAGCCGGTAATGCCGTGATTCTGCGTGGCGGCAGCGAAGCCATTCACTCCAACCGGGCCATTGCCCGCTGTATCCAGCAAGGGCTGGCGGTCGCCGAGTTGCCAAAAGACGCGGTACAGGTGGTGGACACTGTGGACCGCGCCGCGGTGGGAGCGCTGATCACTATGCCTGAATATGTGGATGTCATCGTGCCGCGGGGCGGCAAGGGGCTGATCGAACGGATCAGGGCAGAAGCCCGGGTACCGGTCATCAAACATCTGGATGGCATCTGCCACGTCTACCTGGACGACCGGGCCGATCACGACAAGGCCGTGTGCATCGCCCTGAATGCCAAGACCCACCGCTTTGGTGTCTGCAATACCATGGAAACGTTACTGGTGCACCAGGATGTGGCGCGCTCCCTGCTCAGTGAGCTGGCCGAACTGTATGCCGATCATGGCGTGGAGCTGCGCGGCTGTCCGGTGGTCTGCGAGATTCTGCCTGGTGCCAAGCCAGCGAGTGAGGCCGACTGGTCAGAAGAGTACCTTGCGCCGGTGCTGGCCATCAAAGTGGTGAGCGATATGGAAGAGGCCATTGGCCATATCAATCGCTACGGCTCGCACCACACCGATGCCATTGTCACCGAAGATTTTACCCGCGCCCGTCACTTTTTGCGGGCCGTGGATTCCAGCTCCGTCATGGTCAACGCCTCAACCCGCTTTGCCGACGGTTTTGAGTATGGCCTCGGTGCTGAGATTGGCATATCAACTGATAAGATTCACGCGCGCGGCCCGGTGGGTCTGGACGGCCTGACATCACAAAAATATGTGGTTCTCGGGGATGGACACGTACGTCAGTAGGGGATTTCTGCGCCGGCGGTCAGCGGCCGTTGACTTCCAAAGTCAATACTGAGAATCTGCCCGCTTTGAAATGGCCAGTCATTGCGTGACTGAAACCATGACCCGGCCGACGGGTCGTTAAATTAGAGGTTAATTGTGCATTCTGATGAACTGAAACAGCTTGTTGTCGAAGCGATTGAAGAAGTCAAAGGTAATGAAATCACCAGCCTGAACGTTACGGGCCAGACCAGTGTCACCGATTACATGGTCATTGCCTGTGGCACCTCCAACCGCCATGTGAAGTCACTGGCCGACAATGTGATTGAGCAGTGCAAAAAAAATGGCATCAGACCCCTTGGCGTGGAAGGACAGGACAAGTCCGAATGGGTACTGGTGGATCTGGGCGACGTTGTGGTGCACCTGATGCTGCCTGCTACCCGCCAGTTTTACGACCTGGAGAGACTCTGGGACAGTGCCGGGCTGGCTGCGGCTGAGTCCCCCTGATGCGGATACGGCTTATCTGTGTGGGTTCCAAAATGCCTGGCTGGGTCAGCGAAGGTTACCGGGAGTACAGCCGCCGTCTCGGGGGTGATGTCAAACTGAATCTGGTTGAGATCCCCCTTGGTAAGCGCACCAAAGGCTCAGACGTGCAACGCCTGCAAGAGAAAGAAGCCGGGTTAATGCTGGCGGCCATTGGTGCCAACGACCTGGTCGTCACCCTGGAGGTGCCAGGTAAAGCCTGGAGCACCGAAAAACTGGCCGCCAATATGGGTGACTGGCTGCACAGTGGCCGCAATGTCTGTTTACTAGTGGGCGGACCGGAAGGTTTGCACACTTCATGTCTGGCACGGGCTGACTTGCGCTGGTCACTGTCACCGTTAACACTTCCGCATCCGCTGGTGCGAGTCGTGGTGGCGGAACAGCTCTATCGGGCATGGAGTATTTTGCACCATCACCCCTATCACAAATAGCAGGTCATGGGGTGGCTCTCGTGCGCCGGTACAGGTCTGATTTCACTATACCGTTACAAAGAAGTGCTACGTTCTTCTCCTCAAAGACGAACGCTAAACCTTTGGGAGGGAGACGTGAACTCATTAGCGCCCGCTAACTGGTCATCAAGACCCCGGCATGACCACAAGGCAGCCTCTTGTTGTGGCCTGACTACCGATGCACGCGTAGTGCA